>JAEUIG010000736.1 GCA_016795125.1 Planctomycetaceae bacterium
CCGCGACACTCAGCCGCTCGCCGCCCACCGCCTTCTCCAGAATCGATTGCAGTTCCGCCATCACGTCCCTTCTTTCCAATGCTGAACAGCCCCGTAACGTAATGCCCGCTCCCCGACTTCTCAATGACCAATCCAGCCGGCGGGTGACCGGAGCTGGACCGCAGGGAAGCCCCGGTCCAGCGATGCCGCCAACTCGTACTTCAAAACCGCAATCCGCCGTTGCCGATCACATTCGCTTTCCGCTTTCCGCTTTCCACACGTACACTCCCCGCCATGGACACCTTCGTCTTCGCCGGCGGCGGCACGGGCGGCCATTTGTTTCCGGCGATTGCCGTCGCGCGTCGGCTGCGTTCGCGGGTGCCGGACGCTCGGATCGTGTTCGTCGGCGGTTCCCGGCCGGTCGAGGGCGACATCCTGAGTCGCGAACTTTTCGAGCGACGTCAACTCGCAGCGGCCGCTTCGACGGACTTGAAACGCAACCCGTTGCGCTTCGCCTGGCGACACTGGCAGGCGCGGCGCACGGCCACAGCCTGGCTGAAGGAGTTGCAGCCACGCGCGGTCATCGGCTGCGGCGGATACGTGAGCGTCCCCGTTGCACTGGCGGCGAATCGTGCCCGCGTTCCTGTCGTGCTGCTGGAGCAGAATGTCATTCCCGGTCGCGCGACCAGCTGGCTGGCGCGACACGCTCAAACCGTCTGCATGAGCTTCGAGGAAACCGCGCAGCATCTCCCCAGAGGCGTTCGCACCGTTGTCACCGGCAACCCCGTTCGCGACGAGATCGCCGCTCTCGCGACGCTGCCGGGACCGCCACGAGCCGGGCGGCGAACGCTGCTGATCCTCGGAGGCAGCCAGGGAGCGGCGTCGATCAATGAGGCAATCCTGCTGTTCGCAGAAAGGAACCGGGCGCAACTCGCCCACTGGCACATCGTCCACCAGACTGGGCCTCGCGACGAAGCTGGCGTCCGCGAACGGTACTCCCGCCTGTCGCTCAACGCCGAAGTCGCGGCGTTTTTCGTGGACATGGCGGGCATCTATGTCCGTGCCGACCTGGCGGTCTCCAGAGCCGGGGCAACGTCGCTGGCCGAACTGGCCTGCGCCGGACTGCCGGCCGTCTGTGTGCCGTATCCCGGAGCAGTGCGCGACCATCAGCGGCACAACGCCCAATGGTACGAGCGCAGGGGCGCAGCCGTCTGTGTGGCGGACGGCGAGATCGACGAGCTGCAGTCTGCGCTGCAGCCGTTGCTCACCGACACTGCACGTCGGCAACAGATGGCCGACTGCATGCGCTCTTGCGCACTTCCTTCAGCGACCGACCGAGTCCTGTCGGAGTTCCTGTTGGATTTCAGGCTTTAGCCTGCCGTCAAACAGCCTGAAGGCTGAACTCCAACAAAAAAACCGCCGGGAGGTCCCGGCGGTTGCTTCTGACAGCGTGATCAGCGTCGAGCCGCGTTACGCGCGGGCCGGGCTGAGCGGAGCCGGGCGGTCAATATCCCAGTCCTGATCCGTTTCCTGCTCCGCTTCCTCCATCTCTTCGTAGTTCTGATTGAGGCATTCGCGGAGGACGTAGCAGTCTTCCTGCTCCAGCTCGAAGAAGCGCTGGAACCACAGCATCTGGGTGACACGGTCCTGCGGCGCGACCAGCCGAACGGCAATCCCCCGTTCGAACCAGTCGTACAGCATGCCGAAGAACCCGCTGGGCACGTATTTGACGGTCCGCATCTGGATCGCGATCGACCGTCGCCGTTCCTTGATGATCAGCCGGTTCAGCGTATCGCGGATCAGCGACAGATCGGCGCCGTCCCAGATCTCCATCTCACCGATGTCGATCACCGTGGCCCGGCGATGGCGTTTGACGGTGAGTCCGTGAGTGTTCTTACGTTCGGCCATCTGGCGGGGGCGCGGGCGAGGAACTGTGGCGGGAGGATTTCGTGTGGTGGTCATGAATGGCAAACCTTGCGCCAGTGAGGGAATGAAGGAGGGCCGTGCCGGTACGTCCGTGCTCAAGTGATGACTGGCCGTGGAGTTACAACGTCAGGCCGCCGGCCGCCAAAATAAATGGAATAAGCGGCTGATGCCTGTTCGCAACAAGGAACGGGGAAATGTGGCCGAAGCACAACAACAAATCTGCTCCCCTGTGACGAGTTTCCGATGCTCCTTCTGCCATCGGTACGCCGTCGTTATGAAGATTCTGCGCGACGCCCGGTTTTTTTTTCGAAGTTGCAGGTCAACCGCGCGCATAGCCTCCCCATACCTGACCCCGATCGCCCACCAAAGATTCGCGGGAAAGCCCGGGGAAGTCCGGTCGTTGACACTCGGTCCGTGGGAGTTCGGGCTTCAGCCTGCCCGGGCGCGAAGTCCGACAGGTGCGTTTTCTGGGACAGCCCAAAAGCAGCCTGAAGGCTGAACTCCAGTGGCTAATCCCTGAAGGCCAATGCGTCGGCCAGTACACGCGGCGGCCATTCGCGGACGGCGCCCACTTTCGGCGCAAAGCCCAGCTGCGGCAGCACATCGCGCTGGACATCAATCCCCGGCGCGACCTCGATGAGTTCCAGGCCGTCCGAGTTCAGTCGAAACACGGCGCGTTCGGTCACGTACAGCACGTCGCAGCCCGACTCCCGCGCCCGTCGCCCGCTGAACGTGACCTGTTCGACCTGTTCGACAAACTTCCGTTCGCTCCCTTCCCGGTCGATCTGCAATCGTCCCCCGGCAACGCTGACCTCCAGACCGCACGACGTCAGCGAACCGCAGAACACCAGCCGCCGCGTGCTCTGCGAAATGTTGATGAAGCCTCCCGATCCGGCGAGCCGGTCGTGGAACTTCGACACATTCACGTTCCCTTGCGCGTCCACCTGGGCGGCGCCCAGCGCCGCAAAGTCGAGTCCGCCACCGTCGTACAGGTCGAACATCGCCGGCTGGTCGATGATCGCCTGAGGGTACGCCGACGCCCCGAAGCTCAGCCCCCCCGCGGGTCGGCCGCCGATCGGACCGCTCTCCAGCGTGAGCGTCACCGTCTCCAGCAGCTGCCGTTCACCCGCAATTTCGGCGATCGCTTCCGGCATCCCGATCCCGAGATTCACCAGCGTCCCGGGCGTCAGTTCGTCGCATGCGCGCGAACCGATGATCCGCCGCAGCAGCGTGGTCTTTCGGGAGGCGTCGGGGGCGGCGTCCCCGATCGCGCTGTAGTACGCCGGGTTGTCCGCCTCGGCAAATGTCAACTGGTGGTGTTCCGGTTCGGCCACAACGATCCGGTCCACGAGCACTCCCGGGACACGGACGTGCACCGGCCGCACCGGTTTGTCCAGCAGGCGCTTCACTTGTGCAATCAGCAGACCGCGAGAGTTGCGCACCGCCTGGGCGATCGGCAGCCCCTCTCCCAGCAAGGCCTCCTCGTCCATCACCAGGTTGCCGAACGGATCGGCCGCCGTCGCGCGGATCAGGCCCACGTGAATCGGAAACGTGGGATAGAATAGCCACTCCCGCCCGCGCAGCTCGATGCGTTCGACGAATCCAGGCGGCGTCCGTTCGTTGAGCCGGCCTCCGCCATGCCGCGGATCGACAAACGTGTCCAGCCCCACGTGCGTCACCAGCCCCGGACGGCCGGCGGCGATGTCGCGCAGCAACTGGCACAACACACCCTGCGGCAGGTTGCAGGCTTCGATCGTGCCGTCGAGTGCCATCCGCCCGATCTTCGGCGCCAGTCCCAGGTGGCCCGCAATGACGCGCTTGAGCAATCCCGCATGTGCCAGGTGATTCAGCCCGCGCTGCTTTCCGTCTCCTTGTCCTGCGCCGAACAGCAACGTGAGGTTGCGCGGTCCGCCCGTCTCCAGAAACCGCCGCTCCAGCGCGGCCGTCAACGCCTCGGGATGCGCCGCACCCACAAACCCGCCGGTCGCCAGCGTGACGTCGGAGGGAATTTCGGCGACGGCTTCGTCCGCAGTGCAGACGCGTTGTCCCGCCCGGCGGCTCATCCCCACCAGCCTCCATTCACGTGCAGAATCTGTCCCGTCATGTACGACGACAGATCGCTGCACAGGAACAGGATCACTTTGGCGATTTCGTCGGGTTCCGCGAACCGCCGCAGCGGAATCTGTGCGAGCATTCCGTCGCGGACGCTTTCGGGAATCGAGCGGCCCATTTCCGTCAGGGCCACGCCCGGCGCGACGGCGTTGACGGTGATATTCCGCGCGGCCAGTTCGCGGCTGAGGACTTTTGTCAGCCCCATCACCCCCGCTTTGGCCGCGGCATAGTTCGCCTGGCCAAAAAAGCCGATCTGACCGGAGATCGACGCCATGTTGACGATTCGCCCCCCGTCGCGCAGCGAGCCCACGGCCGCGCGGCAGACGTTGAACACGCCGCTGAGGTTGGTGTCGATGACGGCGTCCCATTCATCGTGGGACATGTTTTTCAGCGAGCGGTCGCGCAGCACGGCGGCATTATTGACGATGATGTCCAGTCCGCCGAAGCGCCGTACCGTCTCCCCGAACATTCCCGCGAGTTGTTCCGGATCGCGAACGTCTGCCCGGATGGCCGCTCCGCGATCTCCCAGCTTCTCCGCGGCCT
>JAEUIG010000737.1 GCA_016795125.1 Planctomycetaceae bacterium
GCGGCTGGTCGAAGCCGGAGTCAGTTTTGTCACGATCAGCGTTCCTGGAGGAGTGAAGGCGATGGACGCACCTGGGTGGGATGACCATGCGGTCAACATCGACCTGCCGACCATCATGCGTCATCGATTGCCGGTCTACGATCAGGTGGTCACCACGCTGATCAACGACATCTACGATCGAGGATTGGACCAAAACGTGCTCGTGATCGCGGCGGGCGAATTCGGCCGCACGCCCAAGGGGACGCTGCAACCCGGCACCGCGACGAAGCAATTGCAGTGGGGCCGGGATCACTGGCCCGGCGCTCAGTCGATCCTGATCTCCGGCGGTGGATTCCGCATGGGCCAGGTGATCGGCTCCACTGATGGCCAGGCGGCGTACCCCATCGAGCGGCCGATCGATCCGCAGGATCTGCTGGCGACGCTTTACCGTCATCTGGGGATCGATTTGGACACGCACTTCCCCGATGGCGGCGGACGTCCGGTGGCGATTACAACCGGGACGCCGATCAAGGAACTGGGCTGACAGCGGCGTCGAGAGCCTGCTTCAGGATCGTGTGCAGAATGCGATCGCACGACGAGCAGTTGCGAGCTCCGCTGCGACCCTCCAGATTCAGTTCTCGATGGTCGGCATGGACATGTTCGACTGTCCCAGTCATCCCGGACGGCATCCGGCGGTCCCTGACACTGAGTTACCGGCCGGCGTCGTGGGCGATTTTGTAGAGAAACTCGTCGGTCCGCAGATACATGGCACCGTCGGCGAATGCCGGCGTAGCGAAGGTCTGCCCGGAGACCTCGCATGTCCCCGCGACCGAAAACGTCTCGCCGGTCTTGATCCACGTCGCGGTTCCCGTTTCGCTCAGTAGCAGGATCTGACCATTGGCAAACACGGGAGACGCAGAGAAATTCCCGCCGAGCCGTTCGACCCAGTGCGTCTCACCGCTTCGTGCATCCGCGCACGTCACGATGCCGTCGTCCGACACGAAGTAAAGTTCATCGCCGACGAGCAACGGCGACGGCGTGCTCGGAGCCCCCCGCTTTATTCGCCACGCAATGTGGGAATCGGTCACATCTCCCTGGCCGCCGAGCCGGGCGGCGATCAACTCGGGATGGTCGTAGTCGTGATTATAAATGACAAGTCCATGGCCGATCGCGGGCTGCGGGACGACGGACCAGCCCGGCACCACGATCCGCCACAGCTCGCGGCCATCCGCCGGATCGTAGGCCGCGAACAGTCCGGGGCCCGGTGCGAGCACCTGCGTCTGACCGTCGATGTCGACAACAGCCGGCGTCGCGAAAGAATGACTGATGCGCGGCTGCACGGATCGCTCAGTCTTCCAGGCGACCGACCCGCTCTCCGAATCGATCGCAGCCACGAAGGGGTTGCTGCTGCCGTCGCACACGACGACCAGCTTGCCGTCACACAGCACCGGCGACCCGCCGCTGCCATGCACCGGAGGATAGACCAGTTCCGTGCAGAGCCACTGCACGGAGCCGTCCGCTGCCCTCAGACGCGCTGTGCCCAGCGTGCCGAAATGAACGAACAGCGCACCGTCGTGGAAAATGGGCGTCGGACTGGCGTGGCTGTTCTTCTTGTGAATCGACGGCGCTTTCTCGATGGCGCGGACCTCCCGATCCCAAAGGACGGCGCCGGATGCCGCGTCAAGCGCCAGTGCCCTGAGCGACAGCCCTTCGCCAGCAGCCACCGCTGTGGTCACGTACACCGTGTTGTCGACGATCACCGGAGTTGACCAGCCCAGCCCGGGAATCGTCACTCTCCAGGCGACGTTTTGAGTATCAGACCACTGAATGGGACTCGCGGGTCCCACAGCATGGCCGTCCGAGTCGGGACCGCGGAACTGCGGCCAATCAGAGGACGCGAGGACACAGAGCACCAGGAGTGTGACCACCATCCGCACGATCCAAGATGACAGAGAGAGAATCCGGCACGCCAGGTTGAAGCAACCTGCTGACAGCGAGGCGCCGGCAGGCACGTAGGCCAGCAATTTACACACGTGGCGTTCAGGCGGGAATCGATCCACGGAAACGATCGGAAGGAGCCGGCACGGGAACCAAGATTCCACCGCACCTTCTTGCTTCAGACACCGTGTCGCGGTCGGGATTGCGCGGATTATTGCCAACTGGTCACGCGTGACAGCGGGGAGGTTGACTCTCTGATATCTAAACGAATCCACCCCTCAGCTTCGGAGCCTGATTGGGACTGAGGCGTCCGCCGTGGCACGCCGCAGCAACGTCGTCGAGTTGACCGGTGTCAGTGTCGTGTAATGCATGGCAGACTCTCCTTTTACTTCTCGAACGCCACGACCGCTCACCAATCTGTGAGCGGCCGTGGTGTCGAGGGATGGCGCTTATGCGGGTTGCCGTCGCACTGCGGGAGCCTCCGCAACGGTCAGTTCACTCGCCAGCAGGTTGAGCGAGAGGTCGGGTTCGACCGGGACGTCTCGCAGCCAGCGGGCGAACTGATGCAGCATCAGACCCGCCGCAATGCTGGCACAGTAGATCGTGCTGCGGCTCGTGCATGTGTTGACGGCGGTTCAAAGTGGCGGCGGGGGGCAATGTCGCGGCGGTTGAATCTGGCGGCGCACATGCGTGCAACTCTGCGTGTCGGATGCCCTCGCGCTTCGTCGCCGCCTTGGCCTTCGGCTGCTTCGTGGCCTTGGCAATCGCGACTAGGGCGAGCTGCTGATCCAGGCGATGGGCCTGCCGTGGCCCGGCGGCAGTTCCTGCTGGCCAGGATCGAGGTGACGGGCAGCGGCACCTCCGTGTCACTTCAACCGAACATCGACTGATTGACCCTGTTCACCACCTGCTAGCGCGCGATTGGTGGCGGCGGAGCGGGCGATTCCGAAGAGGCCGCGGCAATGCGTTGCCACTGTCCCCTTTGTCAAAACTGATTGCGCCGACTGTCCGCTTTGTCTATGGCGACGGCATATTTACCATACTCATATGCAGCGTCGTGCACACTCCTGCAACGACCGATCTGCACCTCTAAGCTGCGATCATCAGGGCAGTTACGCGTGAAACGTCGTAGCGTCGCAGCGAGCTTCCCAAGCTGAATGTCGAGGGTTCGAATCCCTTCGCCCGCTTTTGCAGACTCGTACGAGGCCGCTCCTGCGGAGCCGCTCCATCGCGGGAACTGCAGGTTGTCGCGACCTGTTCCGCGAGTTCCCGACTGCGCGCATCTCCCAGCGCCGGTGCAGACGTTCTTCGGCCGCATCGATCTCCGTCGCGCCGCCGATGCCGTTCGGCGGTGCGACTCTCGGCCACTATTTTCCCCTCCCCTTGCCGCCGTGGATCGTCACGGCGTCGCTCCCGAATACGACTCCCTGATCGCCCAGCAGCGCCTCAAATTCCAGGGATGTAGAGGTCGGGCCGATGGCTCCGACGCTCTTCATCTCCAGAAGATCGAACTTCAGCAGCAGATCCAACCTTTGATCCCTGTTCAGGTCAACCAGTCGCATGCTGATCGGCAGCACCTTCTGACCGTCGCCCGTCTCCGGATCGGTCAGCACGGGATCGCCCAGTCCAATCGTCTCCGGCAGTATGCCGCGCACGTCGAAGTCGCTCTCTCCGAACACGGCGACCTCCAGCGGCTTGGGCTTCTTGTCGCTCAGGTTCACGTTGTTGTGAGAACTGGACGGGATCACGTCCACAACGACCTCCCGGGGCGGCGATGTCGGATCGACAACCTGGAGCGAAGTGATTTCGCCGGTGATGTAGACGCGGCCACCATACGTCTCTCCTGCCACGGTGACGGGTTCTGCAAAGTCCAGGACGAGATTCATCACCTCGGAGGGAAACTCACCCTGCGACGAGGGCAGCGCGAGCGAGTGAGCTTCCGCCGGGATGTTCCACAACTGAATCGTGAAGTAGGGGAAGAACTCACTGTGGTTAACGCTCCAGTCCGGGGGCATTGAAACCGGCTGGTTGCTGAAACTCACTCCCGAAAAGCCGAACCCGGCCTCCTGAGAGCTTACGATTGCGCCCACCGACGTGGTTAGTCCAGACGTGAACGTATGCCCGTTGACGGTCAGCGAACTGCTCGAAGTCAGGAGATCGAGGTAGCGGGTGTAGCCATTGCCGCCGTCCGTCGCCGGCGAATCGGTGTCATAAACGATGGTGCCGGAGAACAAGCTGCCGACAGGAACGGGATCAAAGTCAATCGGCGGGGTTCCTTCGGTGCTATTGTCGATGACAGAATTGATGACGCCATCAAACTCAAGCACCAGTTCGGCGGCTTGCGTGCTGGCAACCTGAATGAGCAACATCAAGTTGAAAAAGAGCGCGGCCCGGCGCATTAAGAATTCTCCACTTGGCTTGGCTTACCGGTAACGTGTGAGAGAACGAGAAGAGAGAAAAGAGTATCACCGGAAGCGTGACTCTAAGCAACTCCCGCTCCGCGAGCGGCCCTGCTGACCTGCTGACCTGACCTTGCCGGAGGCCACGGGCGTCACCTGCCGACGCAACTGGCCTTTAAGCCTGGAATCACACCAGCCCGGCGATCGGTTCGCCATGGTACACCTGGTGCGGGCGATCGAAGTCGTCGTGCCACGCGACCGTCCGCGGCAGGCCGAGCGACCGGTAGATCGTCGCTGCCATGTTCTCCGGCGTCTGTCGGTCACTGATCGGATATCCGCCGATCTTGTCGGTCGCGCCGATGACCGTCCCGCCGTGAGTGCCGCCGCCGGCGAAGAACACGCTCTGTACTGCTCCCCAGTGATCGCGGCCCGCCGTCTTGGATTTCAGGCTCGGCTCGACGAACACCTTGGGCGTCCGGCCGAACTCGCCCGCCATCACGATCAGCACGTCGTCCAGCAGGCCGCGCTCGGCCAGATCGTCAATGAGAGCGCTCACCGCCCGGTCGGTCGGCGGATACAGGAAGTTCTGCAGGTTGTAGAACGCCCGCTCGTGCGTGTCCCACGACTCGTCATTGCCGAGATTGACCTGCACGAGGCTCACACCCGCTTCGACAAGCTGTCGCGCCATCAGCAGCGACCAGCCGAACGAATTCCGGCCGTACCGGTCCTGCAGCGCGTCGGAAGCAGCGTGAACGTCGAGCGCACTGTGGACACCACCGCTGGTCAGCAGCGCGACGGCGTCCTCGCGCAACCGGCCGAACCCCCCTGCCCCGGCCGTCGCATCCAGATCGCGCCGCTGCGCGTCGACCGTCCGCAGCAGATCGAGCCGGTGCGACATCCGCGCCTGCAACACCTCGTGCGGCAGCTCGAGACGCGGCGCTTCGTAGAGGTAACCGGGAACGGTGGTCTTCCCCTCCCACCGCTGGAACGTGTACTCCGGCATCGCGCCGTGGATGTACTGCGTGTCCTTGAACCGACTGGCTTCAATGAACCACGGATCGTGCCGCCAGCCCATCTGCCCCGCGAACTGGCCGGGGATCGTGCGGCCGGTGACGTGTACCAGCTTCTCCGGCAGCACGGCCGCCGGCGGGAGATTGTTCCGCGGCGCGACGACGGCATTGGCGATCGCGGCGAACGACGGGTGATCGTTCGGCGTCGGCTTCTCCGTGTTGAATCCGGGAGGCAGTTCGGTCCGCCCGGTGAGCATCACGTGATGCCCGATCGAGTGGTCGTTGTACGGATGCGAGAGTGAACGAACGAGCGCCCACTGGTTGCTTCGCGCCGCGAGCATGGGCAGATGCTCGCAGATCCGCACGCCGGCGGTCTGCGTGGCGATCGAGCTGAATTCGCCGCGAATGTTGTCCGGCGCATCCGGCTTGGGATCAAAGCTGTCGTGCTGTCCGAGGCCGCCGGAAAGGAAGATGTAGATGACAGCCTTGAACCGCGGCTGCGGCGGTTTCGACGGGCCCTCGGCCGCCGCCTGCAACCCGGCGACATGATTCATCCCGAGACCAAGCAATCCGATCGCGCCGGCCTGCACGGCCGCGCGACGGGAAAGCCGGGGATGGGTCCAGGCAGGCGACATGCAAATCAGCATAGCTGAACGCGGGACTCAACGCATCGGAGAACGCCGATGTCGCACCGGCGTTTAGCGGAGAGCCGAAGGCGACCGCCGCATTTCGATCGAATGCGAAGATCTTGAACCACAAAGACACGAAGGACACAAAGAAATCTTTCCTATTGAAATCATTGTGTCCTTCGTGTCTTTGCGGTTCTAATTCTTGGAACCGAGCATGTTGATTCCGTGGCGTCACGAAATCGCCCCATGAGCCGACGTGTGCAAGTGTCGCCATGAACGACAACGTTGATACCGAAGTACGACGATTCAAGGTCGTTGATGCTGACGGCAACGAACTGAACGTGATCGCCGAACGACTCTGGTTCCACAATCCGAAGTCTCTGACGGCGATGGTGCTCGGATGGAATTTCAAGACGGAGGAGGGGGCGGAGGTTACGGTGAATTGGCCGGACGGATCGTATTCCATCACCGGTGACAGGCGCAGATTTCATTGTCTTGATCCCGAGGGACCTCTGGATCCACTTCAACATCGCTGGAAGATCGATGATTTATGAATGACGAATTCACGCGGCGGGCGTTTCTGGGAGTGGGTGTAGCGACGATTGCGGTGGCTGGAATATCGGGACGGAGTGCGGCGGCGCGCGACCGGAAGCCGATTCCGTTCATCGACATGCACACACACCTCGGCGCGTTCTATCACGATCGCGAGCTGACGGCCGAGTTGCTGGTGAAGTTCATGGACGTGCACGGCGTTGAGAAAGCCTGCGTCCTGCCGCTGGTCTCACCCGAGTCCGCGCCGATCATGCAGCCGGTGACAAACGCGATCGCCGCCTACCAGGAGTTCCCCGACCGCATCATTCCCTTCTGCTGCGTCGATCCGCGCTGCGTCACGCCGCCGGGCAAACGCACCGGCCACGTCGCCGGCGTGGCGGGCATCGTCGATATCCTCAAGCACTACCAGGATGCCGGCTGCCGGGGACTCGGCGAG
>JAEUIG010000760.1 GCA_016795125.1 Planctomycetaceae bacterium
CCAGTCTGGCGCGCAAACCGGCGAACAGAATGGACAGCAGGGTGAACAGAATGGGGATTCAGGCCAGCCAAGCGGCCAGCCAGGCGAAGCGGGTCCGTCGGGAGAGCAAGGGCAATCCGGCCAGCCATCTGGTTCAGGTGAGCAGCAGGGCGGACAGCCGTCACCAGCGGGTTCACAGGGACAGGACGGCGGTCAGCAGCCCTCGGCCGAGGGAGGACGCGGCGGCGGTCGTCGCTCGTCAACACAGACGCCAGACATCCAAGACCCGAATGAGGCCCAAGCGATCGCGGAGTTGTTCCAGGAAGGGGGACCGGAAAGCGCCGCGGCCAGCGGCGGCGGGGGCAACCCGTTGACCGGTGAAGACTTTACCGGCTGGTCGGACCGGCTCCGGGATGTCGAAGAAATGCTGTCCGTCCCCGAACTACGGGCACAGGCGGGCGCCGTGCGGGAACGGGCTCGCGACGTCCGCCGCGACTTCAAGCGCCATTCCAAAACGCCCGACTGGGACATGGTCCGCACCGAAATCTACGGCCCGCTGCTCGAACTGCAAACGAGACTCGCGGAAGAGGTCGCCCGCCGCCGGCCGCAGGACGACATCGTCCCGATCGATCGTGATCCGGTTCCGGCGGAATACCCGGAACTCGTTCGCGAGTATTACGAACGGCTCAGCCGCGCCCGTCTGCAGCGAGACGGTGATACGACACCATGAAACGATCCGCCGACGAGGCCGCCACACCGCGCGACGACGCGTCCGAGCCGTCCGACCTCCAGGACCTCAAGGAGCGGCTGGCGTTCATCGGCAGCCGCGGCTGGCAGGAATCGAAAGCCACTGCACTCGTGGTGTGGGTGCAGCTGCAACGAACCTGGTCGTTTCTGAGCGGGTGGTGGCGACTCCGGAGTGTGGAACAGAAGTACCTCGCCGCCCAGGTCGCGCTCGGCGAGCAACTGGACGCCGCCTCGCTGGGTGACGCCTCCCTCCGGGCGCGGCTGACCGATCTCCGCGAGCGGCGCCAGAGCTTTGTCGCCGCGAAGGAATCGACGCGCGCGCTCGACACCGAGATCCGCGGGTTGTGCGTTCGGCTGGCGGAACCGTTCCTGGAGGCGGTGCAGGCGCCGGCAGTGGTTGAGCAGCCACATCGCCGCGCGCTGGGCTTGCGGATGGAGATCGCCGACCGCCGCGCACAACAGGGGGAGCGGCGCACCTCCCTGGTGCCCGAAGACTCCGCCACCCAGACGCGCACGGCGATCGGGATCGGCGTGCTGGTGCTGCTGGTCGGTCTGTTGTTCTCCGCGTTCTCGGGCAGTGAGAGCGTCAACGAACTGCTGCTGCCGCCGTCCATCGACCTGGAGAGCCTGCAGCCTTTGGCGTCGTTCCCCGCCGCCACGCCAGCGGACGAGGCTGTGACGACGGTCGGCGACAAGCAGGTCGAGGACCGCGAGTTCGAGCTGCCGGCGGATGCGATCCTGCCGGCACGGCGGGTGAAGGTCACGTTCGTGAACGGCAGGCCCGAAGGCGAAGTCCGCAGCGTGGATGTCCAGGGGCGTGTGATCTCCGTCGAGACATATCGCAACGGTCTGCTCAACGGAACCAGGCAGCGGTTCTATCCCGGCGGAGAGAAATTCAGCGAATTGCGGTTTGTGGACGGCGTCGCGCAGGGGAAAGACACCATCTGGTTTCCCGACGGCATGCTGGCCGCGCGGACGGACATCGTCGACGGATCGCCGCACGGCGAATCAACGATCTACTTCGAAAACGGCCGCAAGTGCGTCAGCACGACGTACGTGCAGGGCCAGCCGCACGGGCAGAGATCCCATTACCGGCCCGATGAGGTCTGCTTCGCCATCGTGGACTGGCGCGAAGGGGAGCCGGTCGCTCAGAAGTTCCTGGAGATCGAGACAACGGCCGACGACGTGGCGGCGATCGAAAAGCGCGGAGAGTTCTCAACCCGGCTGGTCGACTACTGGAGCGAGTAGCAAGACTGCGGTGAGCGACGCATCGCAGATGCGTGGCTCAAGCGTCCGCTGTCGGCTCTCCGCTTTCCGCTTTCTTCGCCCGCTGGTAGTGCTCCTCCATTTCGACCAGCGTCGCTTGCTCCATGGTCCGTCCGGCGACGGCGACGCCTTTCTCGATGGCCTGGAAACGGCGGCTGAACTTGCGATTGGCGCGGCGCAGTGCTTCTTCCGGGTTGATGCCCCAGCGGCGCGCAATGTTGGCGATGACGAACAGCACGTCGCCGAGTTCGCCTTCGATGCGCGACAGCTGTTGCGCGTCGGCGATCGGCTCGTCTGGCGTGGGAGGTGCGTCGACGCTGGCGGCGACTGCCGGCGCGCGACCGTCCGGATAGAGTTCGGCCTGCAGTTCCGCGATCTCTTCTCGCAACTTGTCGAACAGCATGTCGCGGTGCGGGAAGTCGTAGCCCACGCGGGCCGCACGCTTGGTGATCCGGGCGGCACGCGCCAGCGCGGGAAGGTCCGCCGGGATCCCGTCGAGCACGGAGTCGCGCTGCTTTTCCTCACGTTTGACGCGCTCCCAGTGCGCGTGCACGTCGTTCGCCGTCGCGGCGTGGGCGTCGCCGAAAACGTGCGGATGCCGGGCGATCATCTTCTGCGTGAGCAGGTCGATGACATCGGTCATGTCAAAGCGGCCGTCGTCGGCGGCGATCTGTGCATCGAGGACGACCTGCAGCAGCACGTCCCCCAGTTCTTCACGGATGGCGGCCGTATCGTCGGCGTCGATGGCCTCCAGCAGTTCGTAGGTTTCCTCCAGCGTGTAGGGCTTGATGGTGGCCAGCGTCTGGGCGCGGTCCCACGGGCAACCGGTCGGCGAGCGGAGCCTGGCGATGACGTTGCAGAGTTCGCGGAAGGCAACGGCCACGCGCTCCGGATCGGGAGGCGTGCCGGGTTCACGGGGCATGCTCGACATCGTTCTGGCGGCTGTCTCATCGCACCGCTGGCCCGCGGCTGGCAATTCGGGGGCCTGCGCGACGCTGGCGGAATTAACCGGGGTAATCGGCGACGTACACGGCCTTCACCTGCGTGTAGTCCATCAACGTCTCTTCGCAGTTCACGCCGCCGCCGGGACCGCCGGAAATCCCCTGCCCGCCGTACGGCATGCCGTAGGCGATCGAATTATGGCAGTTGATCTGCGCCGTGCCGTCTCGGAACTGCTTGGCAAGAGCGATGCCCCGTTCGATGTCCTTCGTCCACACGCTCGATCCCAGCCCGTACGGCGAACTGTTGGCGAGCTGGAGCGCCTCTTCAGCCGACGACACCGGACAGATCGTCGCGTAGGTGTGAAACACCTCCACCGGGTTCACGTTCAATCCCGGCTCGGTCCGGAACAGGGCCGGCTTGACGTAGTAGCCGTTCTTGCCGGCCACTGACGCTTCGCCTCCGGCGAGGATCGCCTGGGCGCCGCGGGCGACCGTCTCGCGCTGCGCCCGCAGGACACGCTGCCGCTGCGTCGGGTTGATCACCGCGCCAAGCTGCGTCCCCGCGTCGGCCTGGTAGCCGATCTTCAGGCTTTTGAAAAACTCGGTCTCC
>JAEUIG010000425.1 GCA_016795125.1 Planctomycetaceae bacterium
GGTGTTCGGTTCGGGCGTCGTCGCCGTTCTGCTCGTGAAGTTCGTACCTCGCTTCGAAAAAACCGTGTTCGCGAACCTCGCGCAGAAAGGGGAGCTGCCGTGGGCCACCACCACGCTGCTCTCCATCAGCAACTTCACGCAGCGGTACTGGATGTTCATTGCCCTCGCGCTGGTCGCCGCAGTCTTCGGCGGTCGCCGCTGGCTGGCGACCGAGCGCGGTCGCTGGCGGGCCGACCAGTGGCGGCTGAGGGTCTATGGCATGGGCCGCATCGTCCGCAGCCTCGCCGTCGCGCGCTTCTGCCGCGTCCTCGGCACGCTGCTGCACAACGGCGTCCCCATCCTGCAATCGCTGCGAATCGCCAAAGACGCGACCGGCAACGTCGTCCTCAGCCAGGCAATCGCCGATGCGGCGGACAACATCTCGGAAGGCAAGTCGCTCGCGAAGCCGCTGGGGCAGAGCGGACAGTTCCCGCGCGACATTGTGGAAATGATCTCCGTCGGCGAAGAAGCCAACAACCTCGAACAGGTGCTGATCGACATCGCCGACAACCTGGAACGCCGGACCAGCCGCGAACTGGACCTCAGCGTGCGGCTGCTCGAACCCATCATGCTCGTCGGCATGGCGGGCGTCGTGCTGTTCGTCGTCATGGCGCTGCTGCTGCCGATTCTGCAGTCGTCGAGTGCTGTTTAGGGAGTAGCGAATAGGGAATAGGGAATAGCAAAGTGGTCAGGATTCGGGATTCAGGAGTCAGGGAATAAACTCGAAATCCGAATGTCGCAATCCAAAGTCGAGACTGATTCACCAACAACTGAAAACCGATAACCGACAACCATTTATGGAGTCCTCTACTATGCGTGCTGCGCGACACAACCGAACCAGCCGCCGTCGCGGCGGGTTTTCGCTGCTGGAACTCTTGATCGTGCTGGCGATCATCGGATTGATCGCCGCCATGGTGCTGCCGAACCTCATCGGCCGGCAGCAGCAGGCGAACATCGACATCACCAGGGAGTCCATCCACGTTCTGGAACAGTCCCTCAAGATGTATGCGGTCGACCACAACGCCCAGTTCCCGGAAGGCAGCAGCGACGCGTTGACCATGCTCATCCAGCCGGTCGACAAGAACAACCAGCCGCAGAAGGCCTACATCGAGAAGATCCCCACCGACGCCTGGGGGCAGCCGCTGAACTATGAGTATCCGAACACGAAGGGCACGACGACCGTCGACAAGCCCGCGATCTGGTCCAACGGCCCCGACGGCAAGGACGACAACGGATCAAACGATGACCTCAACAACTGGGTGATCGAAACGCCGTGAGTTCCTTGCGATTAGCAGCGACCGTCAGGGAGCGAGTGGGTGCCGGTTGCGCTCCCTTACGGTCGCGGCTAGTCAGTCGACGCTCGAACAGAGCGTGCTGTGCCTCGTCCTCGATTGATGGACGATTGGTCGTGCTGCGCGCCGACGTCCCGCACTGGCGAAGCCAGTGGCATCCTGCGTTCACGATTCTCGAATTGGTCCTTGCGCTGGCGGTCATCGCCACGGTGATCGGCCTCGCGTGGCCGTACATGCTGCGCTTCTCCGGTGAGCAGGCGCTGAAGGAGAACGTCGAAGCCGTCCGCTCGCGGCTCGCGCGAACCCGGCTGTCGTCGATGGGGTCCGGCCTCGCGTACCAGTTCCGCTACGAGCCGTATGGCCGGCAGTGCATTGTGCTGCCGGCCGAACGTCCGCTGGACGTCAGCGGCTCAACCACGCCCGCGGCCGGCGCCGTCGTGCAGTACCCCGCGCAGATTCTGGAACTGGCCGAGGGGATGCAGTTTCTGTCCTCGCCCCCGGGACCGGCCGCGCTGACGCAGCAGGCGACGGCCGTCGAGCGCTTGTCAGAAGACTGGCTCACACAGTTCGGCGCACCGACGACTTTGGCACAAGTCGGCTGGGCAACCGCCATCAGGTTCCAGCCCGACGGGACAGCCGATGATGCCACCCTCTTCATCGCCGACGCCGACGGCCGCTATCAGGTGATCACGGTCCGCGGACTGACGGCCACGGCCTCGGTCGGCCCGATGGAACGGGAGCGCGACCGATGATTGGAAGAAAGAAGGAAGATTGCAAATTGCAAATTGCAAATTGCAGATTGCAGATCTGGCCGCTCCGTCATTTTGCAATTTGCAATGTTCAATTTGCAATTTGCAATCTTCCTTCGTCCGCCACACGCGCTCGAAACATAACCAGACGTGACCGACCGCGCGCACGCCCACTCCGCAGGTGGGGCATGTCCCTCCTCGAGGTGCTGATCGCTCTCGCCATCTTTCTCGCCGCCACTTCGATCATCGGGCAGTTGATCTCGACCGGCAGCCAGGCGGCGATTGGCGCGCAGCTCAAGGCCGAAGCAGCACGCCGCTGCGAAAGCGTGATGGCCGAAGCGATTTCCGGCGCGATTCCGCTGGAGTCCACCAGCGGCGGGTCTTTTGAGGACGACCCCGCGTGGACCTGGGAACTGGCCGTCAGCGAAGGACCGGTCGCCGACTCGCTGCAGGTCGAAGTCAGCGTGTCGCGGCAAACTCGCGCCGGACAGACGCCGACGCCGTACACGCTCGTCCGGTGGGTCCGCGATCCGGAATTGTGGTCGCAGTCGACGGTGAGCAGCGGAGGCACGCCATGAGACGTCTCCGCGAGAGGGCGAAACGTTCGATGTGCGCCGTTCGTCACACTGCAGACGAGCGATGCGAACGAAGGTTATTGCAAATTGCAAATTGCAAATTTCCAATTGCAAATTGGAAGAAGGGGGAGCCCGCCGGCGCATCGTCAAATTGCAATTCGCATTTTGAACCGGCCGCGCTAGCGGCAGAGACTGCCGCGTGCAATTTGCAATCTTCCTTCTTCCGTGCATCCGCAAGTCCGGCATTGGAGGCCGTCGGCTCGCGTCGCTGCGCGACCCCCTCGCGGCGGGCCGCTTTCACGCTGGTCGAGCTGCTCGCGGCTCTCGGCATCAGCGTCCTGCTGATCGCCGCCATCTCGGCGTCGTTCGACATCTATCTCCGCGTGACCACGACGGGGCAGGTGGCGATCGAGCGCCAGCAGGTGACGCGGGCGATTCTGGACCAGATGACGCGCGACGTGGCGTCCATCGTGTTCCGGCCGGCGGAAACGGCCGCCATGGCGGACGACTCGGCGACATCCACTTCCTCCGACAGTGCTGCCGGCGACGGCGCAACGTCGGAGAGCGGCAGTGGATCGGGCGAAGACGCCGGCAGCGCCGATTCCACCACCGTAACCGTGCAGGATCCGGAGTCGTCCTGGTCGACGACGAACCTCGGAATCGTCGGCGATTCGCAGATGCTCGTCCTGCATGTCAGTTGGCCGCAGGACGACCTCAGTTACATCGCGCCGCAGTCGACGACATCGCTCACCGACCGGACAAGCGACCGGCTGTCGGTCTCATACTTCATGGCGCTGCCCGGCGGAGACGGGTTGTCCGGAGCGGTCGCGGCGCTGCAGGCGTCGGCGATCACC
>JAEUIG010000028.1 GCA_016795125.1 Planctomycetaceae bacterium
AGGGTGAGCTGCGAGAGCCGGCTGAGACGTTCCGCACGACGCAGGTCACTCCGGCTCAGCCCGGCGAGCTGCTCGGCCAGTTGAGGCAGGAGGTCCTTGTCGGCGGAGTGTCCCCAGACCGCCCTGGCATAGTCGGCAATCTCGGGAGTTGTTGGCAGCGGACAGTCGATCCGGAGTTCGGTGAACGGCAGCAGCAGATCGGCTGCGTCTCCTTGCAACGGTGAATTGGCCGCCCAGATGAGCATCAGCCCCTGTTGCCAGGCACATTCGTGCAGGAGTCTGGCCACCGTCAGGCCGGCGGTGTGTTCCATCCGGTCGGCATGGTCCAGCAGAATGGCGATGCGTCTGCCTGCCGCCGCTGACCCGTGGACGAAGTCGCGCACGTCCTGGGTGAGGCGCCGGCTGTGCGCGTCGACGGTCGGCGCGATCTGCCATTCGGCCGCCAGTTCCCAGAGCAGACCGCGCGCATCGAGCGACTGACCGTCAACATGGGCGACGAGCGCGCCGATGCGGTCGGCGGCGACCGCCAGTTCCCGCAGCAGGGCCGATTTGCCGCTGCAAGCCGGTCCCTGGAGCACGCCACAACCGCAGGGTCGGGACTGGAGAAAATCCAGTCGCGCAAGAGCTTCCGCCGAAATCGGGCCGGTCCGTGGTTGCTCGATTTGCGAATGAGACATGACGCTCTCGCCGCCTTTTGGGAAAACTCTTGCGGAACCAGATGCCGATCCTGTATGCGGCTCGGCAGGAGCCTCGCCCTCCCGGAATGGCATCCGCTTCCACTAAGATCGGAATCGCGGCCGCAGCGACATCACTTGGCAACCGGCAGCTTCTGCCGCTCGCGGTCGCGTACGGCACTCCGCTCAACCACATTCTGAATCCCGAACCTTCTCTGTGGCCGATCGTTTCTACGCTCCTGTTTCGTTTGACGCTCCAGTGGTCGAACTCTCGCGTGAGGAGTCGCAGCATCTGGGGAGCGTACTGCGAAAATCGCCAGGGGACGTGGTCGAAATCTTCGACGGCACAGGGCGGGCGGCGGAGGCGGTCGTCGAGTCAGTCGGCAAACGCGCGGTGACCGTGCGAATCCTGCGACCGCTGCGGTGCGAAGCCGCAAGCGTGGTCGGGATCGAACTGGCGACAGCGGTTCCTAAAGGTGACCGCGCCTCCTGGCTGATCGAAAAGGCGACTGAACTGGGCGCCGATATGTGGACGCCGCTCCGGCTGACGAGGTCGGTTGTTGAGCCGGGGGAGGGGAAACTCGGGAAGCTGCGGCAAACGGTCGTCACGGCCTGCAAACAATGCGGCCGCAACCGGTTGATGGAGATTCAGGCGACGCACAGCTGGCTGGAGTGGCTGCCGGCGGCGGCGGCTCGCGGGGCGGTGATCGTGGCCGATCCCTCCGGGGCGTCTCCGCGCGAAGCCCTGGCGACTCTGGTCGCAGGACCGACCCGGGATTCCGTCGCAATTGCGATCGGACCGGAGGGGGGCTTCGCCGAGATTGAAGTCGCGGCGGCCCGCAGCGCAGGTGCGCTCGTGGTGAACCTGGGGCCGAACATCCTGCGCATCGAGACCGCGGCGCTGGCGGCCTTGGCCTGGCTGCGGCTCGGAATGAAAACGGAGTAACCACGGAAGACACGGCGAGGACGGACGGCCGCAGTCAAGGCGTCCAGTCCCAGTCCGAAGCTTGCTGTCCGCGCCGTCGCTGCCGTGTCTGGCGTGGTCGTCACGTTTCTCTCGTGCCGACAGTTGTGACTGTGGCGCGACGGCCTAGAATGTCGGCAGACTTGAACGCCCCGGTCGCGGGCACTCCGCGACATATCCGATTTCGACTGACAGGAGCAGGACACCATGGCGTATTCACTCCCCGCGCTGCCGTACGCGTATGACGCGCTGGAGCCGCACTTCGACAAGCGGACGATGGAGATCCATCACACCAAGCATCACCAGGCTTACATCAACAACGTCAACAAGGCGCTGGAAGCGCATCCGGACCTGGCCGCTAAGTCGATCTGCGACCTGATGAAGGGTCTGTCGAGCGTGCCGGAAAGCATCCGCACAGCGGTCCGCAACAACGGTGGCGGCCACTGGAACCATTCGCTGTTCTGGACCGTCCTCGCGCCGAACGCCGGCGGAGCGCCGAGCGGCGAAGTCGGTGCGGCCATCGACGGCGCCTTTGGCAGCTTCGACAACTTCAAGACGCAGTTCGCCAACGCGGCGACGACGCGGTTCGGCAGCGGCTGGGCCTGGCTGTGCGTCGACAAGGGGAAGCTCGTGGTCGAGAGCACGGCAAACCAGGACACGCCGCTGTCGGAAGGCCGCACGCCGATCCTCGGCCTCGATGTGTGGGAGCACGCGTACTACCTCAACTACCAGAACCGGCGGCCGGATTACATCACCGCGTTCTGGAACGTCGTGAACTGGACCGAAGTCGCGACGCGGTTCGGCAAGGCGAAGTAACCCGACAGTGGATCAATAATCAGCGAGCCGCGTTTCCCAATGGGAAGCGCGGCTCGCTTTGTATTGGTAGATGGTGATTCTGGCGCTACGAAACGCTGCTGGCTGGCGAGCGTCCAAACTGCCGTCAGGATGTGGCGTTTTAGCAACATGCTTCGGGGTGGATTTCGCTGGCACGCGGCCGCACGCGAGCTACAGTTGCACTGGCGAACTGAGACATCCGGCGTTTTGTGCATGCTCGTTCGAGCCGCCGCGCCGGACTCCGCCCCCATCTCTGCTGTCACATTTCGAGGTGCCTCCATGTCTGAACGCCGTCGAGCGCAGTATTGTCGCCGTTGCCGCTGTCACTCCATGTTTCGCTGGATCGAGCCGAAACACCATGCGTACGCGGCGTTGACCGTCGCCATCATTGGAACCACGTATCTGACGCCGGCGACCGGCGTGATCCTGCTGGCATTGTGGGCGCAGCGGATCGCATCGACGCGGCACTGGGGCTGTCCGCATTGCGAGGCCCGCAGCGAGGGAGCCATCGCCGCGTAGGCCGTCGGCGACGGCCCCGAGGAGGCGATGAGTCCCGAGTGAGCGTCCATCCGAAGGGAGGATGAGTTCGGCCGTGGAC
>JAEUIG010000428.1 GCA_016795125.1 Planctomycetaceae bacterium
ACATTCACGGTTTCGCTGAATGACGCCCTGCTCTACGAAGCCACCGACCCCACGCTCAAGCGCGGACGGATCGGGTTTTACGGCAGCCAGGGTCTCGTCCATGTCCGCAGCATCGAGATCGACGGCACGCCGTTGACGCCACAGGCGGAGTTCAGCATTCCGAAGCCGGACTACGCCATCGTCTGCGACGATGCAGGCGCCGGCGCTTACGAAGCGTTTCCCGACGTCTGCCGGCTGAACGACGGCCGGCTGATGTGCGTGTTTTACGCCGGTTACGGGCATATCGCGCTGCCGACCGCACAGCTGCCGCGCGGCGGCCGCGTCTCGTATTGCACGTCCAGCGACGAGGGCCGCACCTGGTCGGAAGCACAGACCCTCTACGACGGTCCGGAAGATGATCGCGATCCGTCCATCGTCCAGCTGGCCGACGGCACGCTGCTGTGCAACTTCTTCACACTGCGCGCGAAGGACGGATCCCCAGGTTACGAAGGTCTCGGCTCGTGGCTGGTGCGGTCGACAGACGGAGGAGCCAGCTGGTCGGAGCCGCAACTGCTGTCGAAGACTTACTACTGCAGTTCGCCGATCCGCGTGCTGAGCACCGGCCGACTGATCCTCGGCCTGTACGCGGAAGGCGGCGGGACGGCCAATGGCGCAGTGATCACCAGCGACGACCAAGGGCACACCTGGAGCCGCGAGATCGACATCGACAATGGCGGCCAGCGGTACGATGCGGAAACGGACGTCATCGAACTCGACGACGGATCGGTTTATGCCGCCGAGCGCGCCGAACGGGTCAACATGGGCTGGTCGATGTCGAAAGATGGCGGGACGACGTGGACCGTCTCGGAGCCGATGCCGTTTGCCGGTCACTGCCCGTACTTCCTGCGGACGCAGGACGACATCATCCTCCTCGCGCACCGGCTGCCGAACACAAGCCTGCACTTCAGCCTCGATGAATGCGCCACGTGGAGCGAGAACGTGCCGATCGACAGCGTCATCGGCGCCTACCCGTCGCTGGTGAACCTCCAGGACGGCACCGTCCTGATCGTCTACTACGAGGAGGGTGACGGCTCCAGCATTCGCGCCAAGCGCTGCCGTGCGACTCGCGCGGGCATCGAGTGGCTGCCCCTCGACTGAGCATTCCGGGAGGGCGAGGCGGCTTTGCACAATGATTCAGGGTACAGGCAACGCCCTCTCGAAAGGACTGACCTTCAATCATTGTCAGCCCGCGGAATCGCGAGCGAAACACCGATTCGCAGCGCCAGATTCACCACGGAGTACACGGAGACCACGGAGAAGAACCAGGAGTTGAACGATTTTTCTCCGTGTCCTCCGTGGTGAACCTCCTTCCTCTGCAGAGGTTGGCGCGGATGACAATCCTCAATGGAGGGAGCACCACAATTGTTGTGTAAGGCTGGGCGAGGCTCTCGCCGAGCCGCTGCGTCGAGACGACAGGCTGCGGCCTATCTCCTCTCGTTGCGGCCGGTCTCCTGACCGCGCCGCCGCTCAGACCGCAGGTCCTCCTCGAGGGGACCGCCTTTCGTGTTCCCGCTGACCACTACGTCAATTGCTTCTGAAACCGCAGCACGCTCAGGCAGAAAATCGAAATGCCGCAGCCCAGCAGTGCCAGCACCTGCGGCCACAGATCCAGGAAGTCCGCCCCGCGGAGGACAATCCCGCGCAGGATTTCGAGGAAGTACGTCACCGGAATTCCGAACGACAGGACGTAGATTGGGAACGGCATCTGCGACCGCGGGAACACGAAGCCGGACAGCAGCACCGACGGCAGCATGATCAGGAATGCGAACTGCATCGCCGCCAGTTGCGACTTGGCAAGCGTCGAGACGAGCAGTCCCAGCCCCAGCCCGCACATCAGGAACAGCAGGCTGAGTCCCAGGAGCAGCCAGAGGTCGCCGCGGATCGGCACTCCGAAGCCGAAGACCATCACCGCCAGCACCAGGCACATTTCGCCGAAACCGAGGGCCGCATACGGGACCAGCTTGCCGGCCAACAGGCCGGTCCGGCTCACGGGCGTGACGAACAACTGTTCCAGCGTTCCCATCTCCCGTTCGCGCACAATCGCGAACGACGTCAGGAACAGCGTGACCAGCTGCAGGATGATTCCGACGAGGCCCGGCACGAAAAAGTAGCTGCTTTCGAGGTTCGGGTTGTAGAGCAGCCGCGGGCGCATTTCGAGGGGCATGGCGACGCGGCCGGCGGCATTCCGCGCCGGTACGAACGGCAGCGTCTCCGCAAACGGCCGCGTCTGCGCCAGGGAGAGATTCAGGCCCAGGAGATTCGTAGCCTGCAGGGCCGTGGTCGCCACCTGCGAGTCGCTGCCATCGATGAGCACCTGCACCTGCACCTGTTCGCCGCGCACGAGCTGATCGGTGTAGTTTGGCGGGATGCAGACTCCCACCTTGGCCCGGCCGGAGGTCAGCGCCCTGCGGAACGAGTCCTCGTTGATCACGTAGCCGACAATCTCGAACGTACTGGTATTCTCGAAGGCATCGGCAAGGGCGCGGCCATGGCTCCGGCCATCGAGGTCGTAGATCACGGTCGGGATGTGCTCGACCTCCGTCTGGATCGCCACGCCGAAGATGAACGTCTGGACGACCGGCACAGCGAACATGAAGAACAGCGTCGTCGGCTGCCGCCGGATGTGAGCGAACTCCTTGAGGACGATCGCCAGGAAGCCGAACCCGAATCGCGCGGACGCCGGCCGTTCGCGCCGCTTGTCTTCGGAGACCGTCCCGGGAGGGCGAGGCTCCTGCCGAGCCGATTTCAGTGGAGAATCGACTTGACCAGGCGGCTCGGCGGGAGCCTCGCCCTCCCGCGATTTCGATGCGACTACCGGGGTGTCGTTGCCGTTTGCCTGGCGTTCGGCCGCCGCGCGGGTCAGCGTGACGAACACATCCTCCAGCGTCGGCGCGATCTCGCGCGCCGACGCATGCTCCCCCTGCGGGATATGCCCCAGCAGTTCGCGCTCGCCGACGGAGTCGTTCGCCAGGACGTGGATCTTCTGGCCGAAGAACGTCGCGTCGCGGATGCCCTCGGCGGAGCGCAGCGCGAGCAGCGCCTCGGGCGGATGGATCGCATCAACTTCCCAGCGGCGCGTCCCGGCCGGCGTCACCTCGGGCCGTTGCTTGAGATCGTCCGGTTTGCCGAGGCAGATGAGCCTGGAGTTGTAGATGTAGCCCATCTCCGTGCAACGTTCGGCCTCGTCCATGTAATGCGTGGTGACGAACAGCGTGACACCCTCTCCCGCCAGCCGGTACAGGAGGTCCCACAGGTCGCGCCGGGCCACCGGATCGATCCCTGCTGTCGGCTCGTCCAGGAAGAGCACCTGTGGCTCGTGGATCAGCGAGCACGCCAGCGCCAGGCGCTGCTTCCAGCCTCCGGACAGCGTCCCCGCGAGTTGCGTTACGCGGTTACCGAGCGACGTCAGGTCCAGCACGGCCTGCCGCCGCTCCGCCAGCTTCTCCGGCGAGAGCCCATAGATGCGACCGTAGAACTCGATGTTCTCCTCGACGCTCAGGTCGGCGTACAGGCTGAACTTCTGTGACATGTAGCCGATCCGGGGCTTGATCAGCTCCGCATCGGTGGCAACATTGTAGCCGAGTACCGTGGCGCCGCCGGCCGTCGGCGGCAGCACGCCGCACAGCATGCGGATGATCGTCGACTTGCCGCTGCCGTTCGGTCCCAGCAGACCAAAGATCGCCCCGCGCGGCACATCGAACGACACGTCCGCGACGGCGACCAGATCGCCGAAGGTGCGAGCAAGATGGCGGACTTCGATGACGGCCATGGAGGGAGGTCAGAGGTCGGACGTCAGAAGTCAGAGTCAATCAGTGGTCAGTTTTCGGCATCGACCGCACGCTTGCGGTTTCGCCACAGCAGAAGCCAGACCTACTTCGTACGGTTCTCCAGCCACACGTCGGCCGCCATGCCGGGGCGGAGCTTGTCGTCCGGATTCTGCAGCGCGACCTTGATGCGGAACACCTGCTTGGCCCGCTCTTCCGGGGTCTGCACATTGCTGGGAGTGAATTCCGCGTTGCGAGACACGTAAATGATTTCGCCCGTGAATGTCTGATCGGGATAGCTGTCCACGGTGACGTCGACCTGCTGCCCGATTTTGACATCCAGTTCGTCTTCCGGCACATAGGCGCGGACCCACAGCGAGTTGCGATCGAGGACCGAAATCGCCGGAGCGTTGGCGGCGATCAGGTCGCCCGGCTGCAGCTCGATCGCTTCCACGCTCCCTTCCAGCGGCGCAGCGACGGTCAGCTCGCGAAGCTGCGATTGCACCGCGTGCAGCGCGGCCTCGGCCTCCTGCATGCCGGCGTATGCCGCCTGCACGTCCTGCTCCCGGTAACCTTTCTGCACGAGTTCCAGCGCGGCGCGGGCCTCTTCCAACTGGGCTTCGGCGTCGCGGACATCTTCCTCGCGAGTCCCGGCCTCGAGGAGCGCGAGTTGCTCGGTGCGCGCGCTGGCCATCGCCTCCGAGGCCTTCAGTTCGGAAACGGCGCGGTCGTAGTTCTGCTGCGTCGTCGCCTGCTCGGAATACAGCTTCTGCACGCGCTGATGGTTGTCCCGCGCCAATTGCAGGTTGGCCTCGGCGACGTTCAGCTCCGCGCGGGCCGACTCGATCTCCTGCGGGCGCGGGCCGTTGCGGGCCTTTTCGGCGCGGGCTTCCCACTGCCGGACTCGCGCCTGGGCCTGCGCGACTTCCTCGACGCGATACCCCTGCGACAGTTTCTCGTACTCGGCGCGTGCCCGGTCGCGCGCGGCGACCTGCACCGCTTCCCGTTCCTTCAGGTCGTACGGATCCAGTTCAACGAGGATATCCCCTTTCTGCACGCTTTTCCCTTCGGTGACATGCACGCTCAGCACGCGGCCGCCGACACGCGATCCCAGCCGGATTTCATCGGCCTCGATGAATCCCGAGACCACCAGCGGCACGTGACGCTGCCGGCTCCACACCAGTGAGGTGATGAGCGCCACAACGATGACGGCGAATCCAATGATGCGGCTTTTCATCGCGGCTCGAATACGCGGGGAAAGGAATCGAAAGAATAGCGGCGTGGTCGCCGGTTAGCGACGCATCGGAGAGGAGCGATCGTGCGCATCGGACCGCCACGTCTCTCCGACCGCCAGCCGGGCCAGCGATCGATCGGGAGGTGCATGGTTCGACCACCACGCTTCCAGCCGCTCGATCGGTTCCCGCAGCGGCTCGTCGGCCAGCTGAAACGTCCCCCAGTGCATCGGAATCAGTGTCCGGGCGCCGCTATCGAGAAACGCCCGGCCCGCCTCCTCCGGATTGAGATGATTCTGCGACATGAACCACTGCGGCTCGTATCCGCCGATGGGGATCAGTGCGGCATCCAGCTTCGGGAATCGCCGGCCAACCTCTGCAAAGACGTCGCACCAGGCGGTGTCGCCGGCGAAGTAATACGAAAACGTCGGCGACTGAATCACAAAGCCGCCCCACAACGTGCGGTTGAAATCGAACGGCGTCCGCTGCGACCAGTGCCGGGCGGAAGTGAGGGTGATCGTCACGTCTCCCAGCGACGTCGCTTCCCACCAGTCGAGTTCGACAACGCGTGCAAACAGCCGCTGCGTAAACAGTTTTCCGAGTCCGCGTGGAACAACAGCCGTGCCGTCGCGGCCGACGCCATCGATCGACGGCAGATCGAGATGGTCGTAGTGGTTGTGGCTGACCAGCAGGACATCAATCGGCGGCAGTTGGTCTGCCGCCAGTCCCGGCGTCCCGTGCCGCGGATAGACACGGGCCACTCGGCTTGAGAACACGGGATCGAACAGGAAGTTCACTCCGGCGAGTTGCACCAGGAACGACGAATGGCCGATCCACGTGATGCGTGCATCGCCGGAATCGACCCGTAGCCCCTGGAGGTCCGGCGCCACGGCGGACGCGGGCGGTCCCGGCGAGGCGGGACCGCGACGCCCCAGCAGCCGTTCCGCAATCGCCCAGCGAAACACCTGCCAGTGCGTGGGACCGGAATGCGCGGGATCGTGATTGCGGAAGCGCATGGGAGCGCGGAACACGGACGTCGAAGCACGGGAACCGCGAAATTAGCGAAAACGGCGGACGAAAACACCAGTCAGACAAAGCAGTGATGGCGAATGGCGCAATCGCTGTCACGCGGGATATTCGCCTGGGCCCTCTTCTGTTACCGGCCGTCGCGGAGCATTTCTCTGGCGGCGTTGCGTCCGCAGGCTCCCATCACGCCGCCGCCTGGATGCGCAGCGCTGCCGCAGATGTACAGCCGCCCGACCGGCGTGCGGTAGTCGCTCCAGCCGGGCACCGGACGCAGGTTGAACAACTGGTGCAGGCTGACCGCGCCCTGAAAGATATTGCCGCCAGTCAGGCCGAACGTCCGTTCGAGGTCGACCGGCGTCAGCACCTGGCGGTGGACGATCGACGCGGGAAAGTTCGGCGCATACCGGGCGACTTCGGCGATGCAGCGATCGGCGAACTCGTCTTTGCAGGCGTCCCAGTCCCCCTTCGCCAGCCGGTACGGCGCGTACTGGACGAACATCGAGATGACGTGATGCCCGGGCGGCGCGAGGGTTCTATCGACTGTGCTGGGAATGGTCATCTCAATCACGGGATGCTGCGACGGCTCGCCGTACTTGGCGTCGTCGTACGCACGCTCGATGTATTCCGGAGTCGCGCCAATGTGGATCGTCCCGCGATGCTGCGGTCCGATGTCCGTCCCGCGCAGGCAGGCGAAGTCCGGCAACTCGCGGACGGCCAGGTTGATCTTCAGCGATGCGCTCGCATAGTCGATCCGCTGCACGGCGCGCGTGAAGCCTTCCGGCAGATGTGCGTCGCCGACGAGCCGCAGAAACGTCTGATTGGCATCAACGCAGCTCGCGACGGTTCTTGCGGAGAGCATTTCTCCGGAAGCGAGCTGGACGCCGGACGCGTTCCCGCCGTGCACGACGATCCGCTCGACGGCGGCGTTTGTGCGAATCTCGACGCCGCGTTCGCGCGCGGCGGCGGCCAGCGCGTTCGACAGTCCTCCCATGCCTCCCTGCACGTAGCCCCAGACTCCGCGTGCGCCGCCGGACGAGCCCATGACGTGATGCAGCAGCACGTAGGCCGTCCCGGGTGCCGAGGGTGGCTGAAATGTGCCGATGATGGCGTCGGTGGCGAGCGTCCCCTTCAGCACGTCCGACTCGAACCACCGGTCGAGGATCGTCTTCGCCGGTCCAGCCAGCATCTCCAGCGCTTCCGGCAGGTCGTCGCCGAGTCCGCGCAACGTCCCGAGCAAGCCCAGCGCATCCTTGCCGGCCTTCAGCTTGTGCAGCAGCGAGGTGTGCCGCCACGAATCGGGCAGCGGCAGTGGATCGACCGGGGTGTGTGACAGGATCGGCTCGAGATGCTCGGCGATGCGTGTCAGCAGGGCCTCGTAGCGGGGATAGGCGTCGGCGTCGCGCGTCGAGAACTTCGCGATCTCTCGGCGATTCGAGTCTCCGTCCGGACCGAGGAGCAGGTAGCGGCCGTCTTCCAGCGGGGTAAACGACGACGGGTTGCGCGGCAGGACCTTATAGCCGTGCCGTTCCAGGTCGAGGTCGCGTTCGATGTCCGGCAGCAGCAGGCTGACGACGTAGGCGGCAGTCGACACCATGTAGCCGGGCCACGGCTCTTCGGTGACGCAGCACCCGCCGACCAGCGGGCGGCGTTCGAGGACAAGGACTTTCCAGCCGCGCTGAGCGAGGTCGCAGGCGCAGACCAGTGCGTTATGCCCGGCCCCGACGATGATGCAGTCGTACATGGGGCCGGGAAGAGCGTTGGATTTCGAATATTGTGGTGGCGAAACCGCAAGCGAGATTGGGGAAACTGCCGCTAGGCGAGCGGAATGCCCCAAGGCACGCGATATTCGATCGCCGCGAGCGCATTTGCTTCGCCGTCCCAGCCGAATCCCATGCTGGCCGGGTCGAACGCGACTTCGCGGCCCAGCCTGTGGGACAGGTTGCCGAGGTGGCAGAGCGTCGAACTGAGCTGGCCGACGTCGATATCCGCCGCGGGCGTGGTGCGCGACCTGATGCTGTCGATGAAGTTCCGCAGGTGGGGCGTCTGAGAGTCGGTCGCATCGCCGGCCAGGCTGTTGCGACGGCCATAGATCTTCCAGCCGCCGCGATCGACGATCAGCGTGCCGTTGTCGCCGTAGAAGGCGACCGCCGCCGACCGTCCCTCAATTCCGTGGTTCGACCACTGGCGATGTTCCCAGACGATCGACGCGCGCGGGTAGCTGTAC
>JAEUIG010000030.1 GCA_016795125.1 Planctomycetaceae bacterium
GCAGTCGGTGACGGACTGCAGCCCGATGGCAATGAGCGCATATCCGCAGGCCATGGCTTCGCCCGGACAGTCGGCGCGTCTCCAGGCGATGGCCAGCCCGGCGCCGGCGGCAAGCAGCAGCAGTGCCACGGCGCCCGCGCCAAGCCCGCCGTCGGCGATCAGTTCCAGGTACTGATTATCGGCCGATTCGAACCAGCTCTCCGAGCGCCGGTTTTCGTACGGGCGGTTGGCGTACCGATAGGTTCCCAGGCCGGTCCCGAGCCGGGGGAAGTCGCGAATCGCTCCGCGCATGTCGTTCCAGTGATTGAGGCGGCCGTCGGACGCCGCCGTGCGGCCGAGCGAACCCAGCCGGTCACGCAGCGCCCCACCCTGCTGCGACACGCTGATCCAGATGCCGGCGGCGATAACAATCCCCAGCAGCGGAAGCAGCAGCGTGCGGACGCGTCCGCCGGCCGCCGACCAGACGCCGACCAGCAGGACGGCCGCGACCGCGCTGAGCGCGCCGCCGCGCGACAGCGTTGCCAGCACGCCGCCGAACAAGAACAGAAACATGATGGACCAGGTCGTCGCCGGCACCCGCTCCCAGACGCCGATGGCGCTGCGCGGCGGGGGCGACGCACGGTTCGATGACGATGCAGACGCTGGTCGTGCGCGGCGGGACGCCCAAAGCCCCAAAGCGCCTGCGAGGCACAGCGACAGGTACTCGGCCGCGTTGTTTCGATTCACAAACGCCGCGAACGGTTGCCCGCCCAGTTCGAGCGGAATCGACCAGTAGAGCTGCCCGTTCCAGGAACTTCGCTGCACAAGTCCGAAGGCGACGACGGCGATGCCGTTGAGCGCCAGCAGGGCCCACAATCCATAGCGGGCGTTTCGCTCGCGGAACAGCCACGCCCCGCCAAGAAAGGCGCACAAAGCGATCGCCAGGCGACCCATCTGCAGCCGGGTTGCGGCAGGATACAGGCTGCGCGCTGTGGCGGGGGTGTCGTCGCCATCGAGGACGTGCAGCGGTCCCGTCAGCGGCGCGTTGCGGAACTCAGGATAGTGCGGATGCGGCGCGAGCTGCGCGGCCCCGATGGCGATCAGCGCCGCGACCAGCAGCAGGATTGCGCTGGCGGCGGGCGAGAACCGCGCGGTTCCGCCCGAGACGACGCCGAGCCATGCGAGGACACCGGCCGCCAGAGTACCGGCAAACAGCCACTGCTGCTCAGGCAGGTCGGCGCCGCCAATGGCCCAGGGGGCGGCGATCAACGTGAGCAGCAGCATGCACCTCGCCAGCACGACCAGGATGGTGGCCATGGATGGCGTCCGTCCTTGAAATCGCGATCAGCGCGGGAGCTACGGGGTGGGCGTGGTCGGCGTCTGGCGATTGATCTCGTTGCCGTCGTCAGACAGAGCCGCGACACCAGCGCCCAAGGCGGCCCCGAGCAATGCTCCGAGGAGCCCGTCCCCACCGCCGCCCATGCCACCGCCGCCTCCGCCGAAGCCGTTCCCCGGCGTGCCGAGATTGCCGTTGAACTGGCCTTCGAGGTTGGCGAGTTCTTCAGCAGTCATCTTGTTCTGCACCAAAAGGAGTTCCTTCAGCGCAGCGGCCAGGTTTTCCGGAGAGACGAGGACGCCGTCGAGCAGGTACATCGCTCCGCCCTGGAAGGCGACCGGGATGATCAGCTCATCGACTGCGTTGTCGGAGACGTTCTGCCCGCTGACGGCCCGCAGCGAAAACGCCGTGAAGCCTTCGAGACCGGCAGCGACGAACGAATAGGTGCCGGGGGCGACCGAGCTGAACGTGAACGTGCCGTTCTCGCTGACCGGGGACTGCGAGACGACTTCGTTGTTCTGAACGAGGAACACGTTGAGGCGGCGCAGGCGTGTCGGCCGGCCCGTCTGCGGATGCACGCGGCGGGTGCGACCGGACAACGTGCCGTCGGCGCCGATCATGACTTCGTGATGACGCATGACCGTGTTCGCCGGCGTGTCGTCGGTCGGCGGTGCTTCGTCAAGGCTCTCGCCTTCGCTGGCGAGTCCGGCCACGTCGCCCGGCGATTCCGCGTTCAAGATCTCGGCCGGAATGTACGAGCGGGCCAGCTGGACAACCGCGTCAAAGTCGCGGCGCGGGATGGCGAGCGAATCGATCTCCAGCACGCTGCCGACTTCCTGGAAGAATACCGGCTGCGTTTCCACGATTCCGAGATTCGAGGCGGTGTCGCCGCCGGCCGGAACGGCCGGCAGTCCCGGAGCAGGAGCAGCAGCGGGAAGCACTTCGAGGCCATAGGCGACGTAGCCTTCAGGGCCGATGGCGGCGAGCGAATACATGCCCGGAGCAATACTGGCCTGGAAAACGCCACCTTCGCCCGGAGTGACGGTCGCTTTCACGACGCCGTCCTGGATGAACAGCACCTTGAGATCGCGCAGCACGCGGATCGCGCCGGTTTCGTTGTCCACGAGGTTGATCTTGCCCGGCAGGAAGCCGTCGGCGCTCAGGCGGATGCGGTGGCTTCGCAGCCGCGACGCGAAGGAGTCCCCATCGGCCTGGGCGACCTGCACGGCCTGCGGTTCCGAGGTCTGCACGGCCGCCTTGACCGGCACTTGCGCCGCGCTCCCCTGGACGCTGGAATAGACTCCAGCCGCTGCGCCCATGCCGAGCGCGGTGACCACGAGTCCAAGTGCAAATACCTGGATGAAGTTCGTCCGGATCATCACAACCTCAATCAATGCGGTATGGGCCCGCTGCGCCAGAGTTTGCCCAATTTGACATTGCGCACGGTAAACGCATCACCGACCGATGGCAAGCATCGAACCGAAAAAGATCGGTGAATTGGTGCGGGCCGCTCACCTGCAGGACAGCGCGTGCTTTATTCTGCCGCAGTCGCAGCGCGTGGGGCGTCGCGAATCGTGCGCGCGAGGCGGAAGCCGGCCTCCGACAACGGGATGTCGGCGTACTCGATGACTTCGCGAGTGGACGCCCGGAGAGACGCCGGCGGATAGCCGAAGCTGCCGCCGCGCGCTTCGCGGGAATACCCGTCGCGCGAATCCGCGCCGTCGACAATGGGCTGACCATCGACGGTCTCGGGCAAATCGTCGAAGTAATAGTTCTGACAATACTCGACGACGTTGCCGAGAGTGTCGAACAGGCCGAGGCCATTGGGGCTGAGCACACCCGTCGGGTGGGCGTGATCCTCCGAGTTTTCCCGAAACCAGGCGCAGATCGGCAACTGTTCGCGGCCGCCGATCCAGCGGCTCGTCGTTGTTCCGGCACGGCAGGAATATTCCCATTCCGCAGCGGTCGGCAGACGGTACCCGGTTCGCTCCAGGACATCTGGAGGAAGTTGCACGTCCGCCGTGATCTGATCGAGCGGCGGGAAGCACATCTCTTCTTCGGGGATGTCTTCCTGTTCGCTGAGCCAGCGGCAGTACTTGGCTGCGTCGACCCAGCTCAAGTCGGTCATCGGCGAGGTTGCGTCCGGGCTTGTTCCCGGGTCGTGGTACTGCGACGGTTCGAACTGCAGGAATTCCTCGACGGTGACTTCGCGCATGGCGATGGCGAACGAGCGGGGAATCTGTCGCAGATGCTGCTGTTCCGTGCCTCGGTCGTCCTGTTCCACGTCGTCTGCCGGCGCACCCATCAGGAACTGCACGGGTCCGGTGACGACTGCGAACTCCTGGCCGCGCGTATTGCGGAA
>JAEUIG010000079.1 GCA_016795125.1 Planctomycetaceae bacterium
TCGCGATCATCTCCGCGTGGGCGGTCGGGTCGCGCAGCGTCTCCCGCTGGTTGTGCCCTTCCCCGATGACGCGATCCTGGTAAATGACGACGGCCCCGATCGGCACTTCGTCCGCTTCCAGCGCGAGCAAGGCCTGGTCGATGGCGGCGCGCATCCAACGTTCGTGCGGCTGCAGCGGGTTCTCGTCGATCGGCAACATCGTCGCCCTTGGTGCGGTCAGGGTGGCACGCCCTTGCCAGGGTGTTCCACGCGGGTTCGCCATTCCGATTGATATCACCCGCACAATCATAGCGACCGTTCCGCACGGCGCAATTGCACTAACTCGCATGAGTTTCCACGTCGGCGCCGGCGCCGCAGCCTGGGGGCGGAAACCGGGCGCGGTGTGCAACCGCCGCACAGCCTGTGGCCTAGTGTTTCGCTGAAGGAACGCGCGTCTGACGGTTGAGGCGTCTTCCCCTACACCTCACTCTGCGAGCCACAATGCAGACCTCCCAGCAGGCCCCGGCCCAGGTTGCGTCAAAGTCTCCCTCTGCTGCGAAACCGCAAGCGCTTGTCGACACGGCGGCGTTCGCTCTCGACCGCACCACGGCCGCAGCGACGAAGAACGTCGTAACTCCGGCCGCGCAAACGTGCAGCAAGTGCGAATCGACGGAGCCGTGGGGCGGCTCGGCCTGGTGCCCGCATTGCGGTTTCTATCCGAAGCTCGGCATCTGCATTCCGGTCGAAGCCATCCAGTCGCAGCACGTCGAGGAGAAACTCGAAGCCGGGGAATTCCCTCCCTACATGAAGTGGCTGCTCGGGGGGGGCGTCGTGATTCTGCTCGCCAGCGTGGTCGCGCGGCTGCAGGTCCCGGAGGACGGCCCCAAGACCCTGTGGTCCATCGCGCAGGTGAGCCTCGGACTTTTTCTGCTGCTCGCTTCGCACATTCAGGCCTACACGCTCAGCGCTTCCAGGAATGAGAAACTGGGCATCTTCGACATGCTGGCGGCGCCGGCGGCCGTGTGGCGCGGCGCGTTCGAAACGCTGCCGAATTCCGGCTGGATCGTGACCCGCGGCGGCTGGGGATTGGTCGCCATCCTGTGCGGGTTTATCGTCGTCGGCGGACTTGGCTGGGAAGAAATCAACGCGATGATCGCGTCGAAGGCCGCGAATCAGAAGAAGTTCAAGCCGCTGGCGGCCATCGCCAGCCTCGCGAACGGCAAGGGAAAGTCGAAGGGAAAAGCCGGCCCCGAGAACGTCGAAGACGCCATGAACGCCCTCGTGGAAGAACTGGGCGTGCAGGAGTTGACCAACGGAGGCGGAGGCCCGGCCGTGGAGGAAGAGGCCGGACTGAAAAAGCAATGCGCGATCGTCGGCTACACCAAGAATGTCGACGGCGAATTGAAGTCGGTCCTGCTGGCGACGATGTCCGCCGGCCGACCGGATACCTACGTCGCGAAGGTGCCGGTCGCGAGTCTCCCTGCCAATGTCTCGTCGCGACTCGCGGCCGTACTCCCCGACATGCGCACGCGCCGCCCCAGCGTGGAGGTTCCCATGCAGGCCTACTGGGTCCGTCCCGACCTGACCTGCACCATGGCCTTCGAAGAAGGCGCCGAAGAGGGCACCTGGAGCGAGATCAAGTTCGTCGAAATGCTCGACGCCGCCGGCATTGAATTCAATGCGGAAGACACCGCCGAAGTGCTGGGCGAAACGCAGAAGACGCTCGAGCAATCGCTGCCGCAATTGCAGGATGCGCTCGGCGGGAATTGACGCCGGAGGTCGGAGGTTGGAAAAAATGAGCCACGGGGTTGATCCCCGTGGCTTTCTGCATTGGGCGCGAACGTCCTCGTTCCCAACCTCCAGGTTGGGAACGCACTCACTGCGAAGCTTTGCTTCGCGCGTGTCGGTGCGTTTCGACTTCCATCTCGCGATCAGGGCGAGATTCTCAAGACGCCAAACTGTACGGCGGGGCTGAACCCCGCCGCTCGATGATGCGAGCACTACGCGTCATCGTCGTCTTCGTCATCTTCTTCAAAGTCCGGATGCAGCGGGTTCTTGGGGTCGAAGAAGAAATCCCCCAGGCCCATCGGCACCGCGTCGCCGCCGAGCGATGCACGCTTTCGATCGGCCAGCCCTTCGAGATCGATCGCCTCCTGTCCCAGGCAGGCCAGGAGTGATTCGCGCCAGGCCGCGTCTTTTCCCAGCGGATGTTCCGGGTCGGCCGCCACGCGCTTGAGCGCGTATCGCAGCACGTTGATGCCGTCGCGCGTCGAGAAGTCGAGCTTCAGTTCGTGCGCCTGCTGCAGGAACTCGACCGTCAGGTTCAGCATCTCGATGTCCGCGAACGGCAGGTGATACCGGAGAATCGCCAGCTCGTCGCTGCGGTTGGGATGCCCTAACGTGAGGGTCGGCTGCAGGCGTGACAGGATGTAGTCGGGGATCTCGAACGTCGAATCGTCGTCGTTCATCGTGACGGCGCAGCGGAAGTCGGCGTGTGCGCGAATCGTGATCCCCGCGACGACCGACTCCACGTACCGGCGATGATCGAGCAGCGGGGCGAGGCTGGCCCACGACTTCTCGTTCATGCGGTTGCCTTCGTCGAGCACGCACACGCCGCCGCGGAGCATGGCGGTGACGAGCGGCGAGGCCTGGTATTGAATCCTGCCGCTTTCGGCGAGGACCGGGGTGACGATCAGGTCTTCGGGCCGCGTATCGGCCGTGCACTGGTAGACGTACAGTTCCTGCTGGCGGACGCGGGCGGCCGCCATCCCCAGCGTCGTCTTGCCGATGCCCGGCGCGCCGACGATTCGCGGCGCCAGCGGCAGATCATCCTTGTCGACGACCAGCCAGCAGGCCAGCAGCTGCTTCAGCGATTCGCGCTGCCCGATCCACTCGCCCGGCGACGTGTCGGGGTGGCCCAGGTGCAGGCGGATGCCGTCAATTTCTTCGTAGGAATGCATAACAGGTCCGAAGGACCGACACGTCGTGCCGGCGGCGTAAGCCGCCGGTTGTGCCGAATCCAGTTTGCGAAGCCCCGCAAGGGGCGACACTGCATCGTTGGTGTCGCCCCGTTGGGGCTTGTAAGTACGCCGTGGTCTCCATGTCCGTGGGCTTACGCCCACGGCTACATCGTGTCGCCTCTTCGAGGCTGCTCGATGGGATGCGACAGTGGCACTCCTCCACTCGCTACCCGTTTCTTCCGTGTATTCCGTGGTGTCCCTCTTATGTACCCGGCCGCTCCTCCAGCAGACCGAGGATGACCGGATCCGTCAAGCTGCGGGCGATCGCGCGGGCGACGGAGAAATCCTGTGCGGCGCTGAACTCGTGAGGGATGGAAATGATGTGCGCTCCCGCCGCATGAGCGGCGCGCGTGCCGGCTTCGCTGTCTTCCAGCACCAGCATTTCCTGCGGACGTACGCCGATCCGCGCCGCCGCCGTCAGGTAAATCTCGGGGTCCGGCTTCCCTTTGGACACGTCTTCGGCCGTCAGGGTGATGTCGAAACGGGGCAGCAGGTCGAACCGGCCGAGAATGCTCTGCATGTAACGCCGCGGCGAGGAGGTCGCCACTCCCTTGGGCAGTCCACGCTGTTCGATGACCTCCAGCAGTTCGTACAGCCCTGGCATCGGCGCCAGCCGGTCGGCCAGCATGACGGTGAAGATTTCCTCGGATTCGCGGGCCAGTTCTTCGAACGTCTCGCTCAACTCCATGACGTTAATCAGAATCTGAAAGCCCTCCACCGGCCGCCGCCCCATCATGCGATGGAACAGGTCCGGCGTGGGCGTCTTGCCGCGTCGCCTCAGCAGTTCTGTTCCCGCCAGCGTGAAGACCGACTCCGTATTGAACATCAGGCCATCGAGGTCAAACACGACCGCCTTGATGGCGTGGGACGCAGCAATCAGCTCCTGTGACATGGTTTCCTGTTTGGTATGTGTTGACCAGCCGCGACCGTAAGGGAGCGTACGAAGCTCTGAGCGCTCACTTACGGTCGCGGCTAGTTAAGTCAAACTACTTCAATGGCTCGCCATTCTCATCAAGCCGCAGCAGACGGAAGTTCCGGACAGCGCCAGTCGTACGATACGTGGCGATTCCGAGCGGCTTGGATGACTCCATTTCGAAGCGGACGCCGATTTTCTTGCCTTCGTACTCCACGTCGGCCAGCGTGACGTCGTCGAGGGTGGCTTCGATCTTGGTTTT
>JAEUIG010000086.1 GCA_016795125.1 Planctomycetaceae bacterium
GACGACGATGTCGTGTTTCGGGCCGTCGCGGCGATCCGTCAGCGGCAGTTTCCAGCCGCGGGGATAGATGCCAAGAATGTTCTTGAACTGGTTGACGCTGCGGATCGGCCGGCCGCCGAAGGTCACGATTTCGTCTCCCTGACGCAGACCGCGGCGATAGGCTTCGGACCCGCTGAGGATCTCGTTGACGACCACGGCGCCGTCGTCGTTGCTCTCGACCGTCGCGCCGAGTGTCGCATGATCGACGACGCGTCCGCTCTTGAGGTGGCTCAGGAAGTAGCGGACCTGGTTGCTGGAGATGGCATAGCCGGCGCCGACATTGACGCGGCCCCGCTTCTCAACCGAAATGCGACCGTTGACGCCGATGACGTCGCCGGCGGCATTGAACAGCGGTCCGCCGGAGTTGCCCGGGTTGATCGACGCGTCGACCTGCAGGCAGTCGGTGTATTCGAGAAACGTGCCGGCCGGGTACTGGTAGCGGTGCACGCCGCTGACCATGCCGAACGTGACGGTCGGCTGCAGGTCGGTGGCCAGCAGGAATGGATTGCCAAGGGCGTAGGCTTCGTCGCCGACGCGGACGGTGTCGCTGTCCGCCAGTGCGGCGTGCGGGAAGTCGTCGCGGCCGAGCAGCTTGATGAGAGCCAGGTCGCCGGTCGGATCGATGCCGACGCGGACGGCATCGTAGATCCGGCGGTCGTTGAGGCCGCACTTCATGAAGGGGCCGAGACCCTCGATGACGTGAAAATTGGTGACGACGAAGCCGTCGGCCGAGACCAGCACGCCCGAGCCGCCGCCGTTGGCGTCATCCGAGAAGATGGCGACGACGCCGGGGGCAATCCGCTCGACCAGGTCAATCCGCCGCTGCTGCGACTCAAGGACGGCGGGGTCGGCGGCGCCGGCGGTGACGACCGCAATGCAGCAAAGAATGGCCCCGTACACAATTCGCATCTCACCTCCTGCCTTGCCGCATAAATCCGCGCGGCGCAGCGCGGAGAGTTAGCAATGCCTCAACGGGCATTGTCGGAACCGCGTGGGGAGACGACAAGCCGAAGACGGAGGCCGGAAGCCAGAAGTTGGCGATTCGCCGTCTGGCTGCTGACCTTCGATGTCCAGGTCCTATTTCACGACACGCGCATCCGCGAGCACCAGGTGTTCGCAGGCGCCGATCGTGTCTGCGCTGGCGGGCTCGATGCGGATTTCCAGGTCGCGGACCCCGCTGACGTCAAGGTCCAGCGGCAGCGGATCGCCGTCCCAGCCAAACTGTGACTGCAGCAGCACGCGGCCGTCGCCGATGAACGTCGCGGCGATCGTGGGGTTGACCCGCGCACAGCCCGACGCACTGCGATCAACGCCGGCGACGGCCTGCAGGCGGCGATAGTCGCGATTGAGCCGGTACTTGAGCGTCGTGCCGGAATGGACCCACAACCCGCGATCGAATGATTCTTTGCCGACGATGAACGAGTCGCCGACGGAGTTCATGTTCTTGCGGAGCCGCAGCACGTCTTCAGACGTGATGAGTCCGACCGGCTTGTAGACCGCGGTCTCGGGGAGGTCGGCCAGGTAGCGGATCCGTCCGAGGCCGAAATCGGCCAACTGCACCTGCGCGAGTGCCACGGAAATCTGCGGACCGGCCAGCAGTGCTCCGCTCAACTGATCGTCCTGCACCGTGAGATTCTTGAGGACCAGGCGATCGCCGGTGGACAGCACGAGTTCGCAGGCGATTTCACGGCGGTCCGGGGCCGTCTGCGGAAATACGATTCCGAAGACCCGGCTCAGGGGAGCGGCCACATCACGGCCGTTGACGAGGAGATGGACGCCGTCGTCGGCGACGGAGGCGACCACGCCGCCGACGAAGTCGAGGGCATCCGTCTTGCGGACGACGAGCAGATCGGTCTTGGCTTCGCGCTCCTGGAGCGCGTCCCAGGCGGCGCGGACGGGGGTTTCCAGTTCGGCCAGGCGCACGCTGCGCACCTGCGCCTGAGGCAACTTGATCTCGCCCAGGATCTCAGAGACGGCCGTCGCCTGCCGATCCTTGAGCGAGAACGAAGAGACGAACATCAGCGAACCGTCGATCAGCCGGACGGCCTTGCTGCGGTCGAGCACGAACTCATCGGGGGGCGCGACCTCGGCCGGCCGGACCTCGAGCAGGTCGGCGGCGTTCAGTTGCAGCGGCGCGCCGTCCACCTCGAGGGTCAGTTGGCCGTCCTGCAGCGCCGTCAGGGAGCCGACGTGCGTCGTTCCGTCGAGCGTGTGAACTTCGACCGGAGCAGCGGAAAGAAGCGTGAGGAGAGCTAAAGCGGAGAACAGCATCCGGAGGGATTTTCGATTTTGGATTTACGATTTTCGATTCAAAGAAGTTCACCGCAGAGGGCGCGGAGATCGCAGAGGAGAATGTGCTATTTTATCATCTCCGCGTTTTCTGCGTTCTCCGCGGTGAGGCCCTTCATTCATTTCCTGCGGAGCGTTGCGCGATGCGCTTCAGGTACTCTTCGACGGCCTGGCGGTAGTGGAAGGGGAATTGCTGATTGATAAGTTCCTTGGCGGCGGCCTGAGCCTTGTCGGGGAGTTCACCCCAGCCATCCTTGTGGCCAAGTTTTTCAGGGTCGACTTCGCCTTTGCCCTTGATGCCGCCGACGTAGGAATCGTTCGCGCCGGTGGGAGCCTGATCGGGGGACTGCTCCCCTCCCTGGGAACCTCCGCCGCCCCCTCCGCCTCCCTGCTGCTGTTCGATCTTGGCGATGATCTCGTCCAGAGTGTTCACGATCCGGTCTTCCACGCGTTGCACCTGCTGGCCGGCGCGGCCCAGCGTGAGCCGGCGTTCGACGTCGCGCATCTGCCGCGCCACTTCATCGAGCGACTGTTCCTGCAGCGCTTCCAGATCGGCCTGCATCAGGGTGGCGACGGTCGAATAGCGGACCGGCACGTCCTCCGTACTGGTGAGCAGAGATTTCAGCGTGGCCAGTCCGTCCTCTTTCAACAACAGGCTGTGTTCGCAGACGGCCTTGTAGAACAGGCAGCCGGCGGGATCGACCACGTGGGCCGGGTCGATGCGGGCAAACAGGTCGAGCGCCTCGTCGTACATCGTCAGGACGGCCAGGTAGCGCGCGAAGAAATACCGCAGGTTCTCGTGAAACAGCGGCAAGGCCGCCTGCGTCTCGAGCAGCGGAAAGCCGGTCGCCAGACGGTTGAGATCACCGGACCGGCAGGCATCGATGAGTTCGCGGGCCTCGGGGTCGACGAGGTAGAACGTGCGGATCAGGGCATCAAAGCGGTCGTCCGGAGACGAGGGGGCGCCCTGAAAATCCCACTGGGATTCGACCGCCTTGAGGAGTTCGGGGTCGGCGCCGTGGTCCTGCGCCCAGGCGATCGCCGCTCGCCGGATTTCCGGTTCAGGGGGAGGCGCGTAAAGCTGCTGTTCGGCGGCCGCAATCTGCCGGAAGCAGACGGCCAGGAACAACACCGTCAGCGCGCAACGCAGTGTGGCGATCATGTCGTCCTCGGGTCGGGGTCGCCGGTGGCTCCCCGCTCAACGGTTCCGTAACACACGCAATTGTAGCGGGGGCTATGGGGACTGCCGCCGCAATTCCTGTCCGAGCGAGCTTTTGCCGGTGGTCAGATCGTAAGTGGCTTCCTGCACGCGCTGCTGGCGGCGAGCCAGGTCGCGCAGCAGCTGCAGCGTGTCGTCGGAATCCGCCTGTTCGCCGTCGATCTCCAGGCCGACCTGCCGCGTCAGGCGGTTGATCTGATTCTGCAGCGAGCGGATCATCTTCAGCTCGGCGAGTGCGTTGACGAGCGACTGATCCTGGTCCTGCGGCTGTTGTGGCTGCTGCGGCTGCTGTTGCTGCTCTTTCATTTTCTCCAGTTCCTGCTGGAGTGCGAGAATCATCTCGTCGAGCGTTTCGACGATGATCTGCTCGATGAGCTGCGTCGTCTCGCCGGTGTCAGTGCGATCGAGGCGGGTGGCGACTGTCTGCATTGAATCTCGCATCTGCTCAACCGCTTCGGGGAACGCGACGGACGACCCTTCCTCCTTCAGAAGGACGAGCGCACGGTCGGCGTCGAGGGCGTTGTCGCGCTGCGTGCGGGCGAGGTCGGTTGCACGAGCGGCGTGCTGCGATTCGCGATTGGCCGCATCAACCTTGTCGAGTCGTTCCGTCTCCGAATTGATCTGCAGCTGGACGCGGAGCATCTCCTGGAACCGCGCTTCGAGCATGGTGAGGACCATCTCGCGTTCCTCCTCGCGAAGCTGCCGGAGGATCTCCTCGAGCCGGGCCTTCATCTGTTCGAGATTGGCCAGCGCCGCATCCTGCTCGTCCGAAGCGCCGTCGCGGTTCTGCTGCTTCAGTTCCTCGATCGCGCGGTTCATGTTGTCGAGCGCCTGCTGAAGCTCCTGGCGTCCCGGCGTCTGTTCCGACTGAGGCTCGCCCTGCTGCTCGCCGGACTGCTGTTCACCTGGTTGCGGCGGCGACTGCTGTCCGGGGGACGGCTGCGGCTGTGCGCCCGGTGGTTGCTGCTGGGGCTGGGACGGCGAGCCCTGTTGCGGCTGCGACGGTGACTGAGACGGCGATTGCGGGGGGGACTGCGACGGCGAGCCTTCTGACGGCTTCGATTCCGGCTTCTCAGACGAGTCCTGATTCTGTGATTGAGACGGCTTGCCATCTGGCGACTGTTCGGGCTGGCCTTCCGGGGACTCGCCGGGCTTGTTCCCGTCCGACGGCTCATCGGGCATCGGAGACTGCTGCTCGCCGTTCTCAGACTCCGATTCGGCGGCGTCCTTTTCCGCGGCTCGTTCGGCGTCGCGGCGATCGATCTTCTCGGCAAGTTCGCCGGCGTGATCGGCGGCGCGCTGCTGTCCGCTCTGCAGCGACTCGGACTCGCCCCCCCGTTCGGTGGCGGCGCGCGCGTCCTTCTGCTCGCCGATGATCCTTCCGAGGTCCTGGAGGTAGCCTTCGATCTCTTCGATGGCCTTCCGGTTGCGGTCTCGGGCGTCTTCGCTCTGCAGCAGCTTGAGCAATGTTTCGATGTGGACCAGCAGGTCTTCCTGCCGCACCACGGCGTCGCCAAGTTCGCTGCCTTCCGTCAGCAGGCGGGCGATCGAGCGCATCTGATCGAGGACGCGCAATTCGCGACTCTGGCTCCGAGTCTGCGTCAGCAGCTCCGCGCGATCGGGGTCGCTGCCCCGCATCAGTTCGCCCAGTTCGAGCAGCTTCTGTTCGAAGCGCTCGTAATCGCGCTCAATCTGCTGCTGCTGCTGGCCGAGGCTGAGCTCGGGGGGCCCGGACTCGTCGTTCTGCGGATCGGCGACGACAGGATCGGTCGTCTCATCCGCGGGACGGGAAGTCTCCTGCGCCGGCGACGCGGCACAGAGGGCGATTGCCAACAACAGTGCCGGGAGGGCGAGGCTCCCGCCGAGCCGGTTCACCATCGACGTCCGGTTTTGATTGCGGCTCCGCAGGAGCGTCGCCCTCCCGTTGCGCAACAACATGTCACTGCCCCTCCGTGCCGAGCAGGTCGAACAGCCGCCGTTCCTGCTCCTGCTGCGTTTCGTTCCTGAGCGTACGCGTCCTGTTGCGGATGTCTTCCAGCAGCTTGATCATCTCGTTGATTCCCTCCCGTTCGCGCATGTTGGCGAGCACGGCGTCCATGCGGGCGAGCAGGCCTTCGGCGGCGATGATCGACGTGGAGATCGCCGACGACGGATCGGAGTTGTTCGCGTTCGCCAGCTTGAACAGTCCAATCCGCTGGTGCAGTTCCGGGTAACTCGCGCCATTGATGACGCCGAGGGGCTGGAGGATGCGGTCGTCGATCCGCTGCAGTGTGAGACTCGTGGACACGCGGTTGTTGACCATCTCTTCGCGAATTCCAGCGAATCCGATTTCCACGGCGCGCGATTCCGAACTGGTTTTGCCGACGGCGTGCAGCGAACGCTCGGCGGAGGCGGAGATCGCCAGCGTCAGGCGGCGAATCTCTTCCTGCCGCTGGGCCTGCTGCGCCGGTTCGACCGATTCCGTTGCCAGCCGCACCCGCTCGTTGTGCTGCTCCAGGTGCAGCGCCAGGTCGTCGCGCACGGCCTGGACTTCACGGCGAATCTGTTCAAACCGCAGCCGCAGGTTCAATTCCTTGTCGTACAGCTGGGCCAGCAGTTCTTCCGGGGTGACGACGGTAAAGGTGAACACCTCGCCGCGACTGACGTGCGGGCCGTTCAGATTGTCTCCGTCTTCAGCGGCGACCGTCAACGTCAGTTGTTGATCGACTTTCAGTTCCAGCGGCTGCAACGTGAAACGCTCGCTGTGCACCGGCGACGACTCGCCGAGGACGAAGTCCTTCTGGCCGGCGGGAGGAACAGCGAACGGGCGGGCGGTGAACTCGGCCGCGTCGTCGATCTTGTATTCGAACCGTGCGGACGCAATCCCGTAGTCGTCGCGAATACGGCCGATGACGGGAATCTCGGCCAGGCGAGTTACCGAGGTATCGACCCCGCTGCGGCGGGACTCCACGACGGGGGGCGTATCCGGGATGCCGACCAGCGTGAGCAGCAGCGGATCGGTTGTGGCGACGTCGTCGACGTCTTCGAGATAAAGCTGCAACGTCGTATCCGGCGGAACCGGCACCGCGGCAAAGTCAGATGCCAGAGACTGCAGGTCCTGAAGGCCGCGCGTGGCGAGGACGAGCGGAATGCGAAACGATTTCCCGTCATCGGTAAACCAGTTGCGGCTGACATCGGCCGGAATGGAGAGGCGGCGGGGGGCCTGGGACTGCGCGTCGGACTCGCCTGCCTGGGGATGAATCGTCAGCGTCGCCTCGATCGGCGAGGGATGCAGCGGGCTGCAGAATTCGAGGTCGAAGTGCGGCGAGCGCAACTGGACGGCGACGAGGGGCTTGTTGGCCTCGGCCTGCATGACGAACGAGGTTTCCGCAGGGAGCGAGACCTGCGCGCTCTCGACGACGCGTTCGCGATCGGTGATGGCGTCGAGTCCGGTGTAGTCGGGATAGTCGCAGTGCAGGACGATGCGGCCGATTTGCGGCGGTTCAACGATGATGACGCGGTAGGCTTCGCGGTTGATAAAGTCCCCGCCGGCGACCCACAGTTCGTGGTTCTCGATCACGCGGCCGAGGGTGTGCCGGAAACGCCGGTCGCCGGACTGTGTCATCGCAACGTCGCCGCGCGATTCACCGTTACCAAGGACGCGGTAACTGAGCGAGACGGCTTCCGGCAGCTCGCGGCCTTCGGAGGCATCGGCGACGAGCGTCAGGTCGGCGCCGCGCGGATGCTTGTACCCGTCCTGTCCGAACTCCTTGAGGCGGTCACCGGGCTGTACGAGGACCCGGACAGACATCGCGCTCTTGCGGTACGGCTCCCAGTAATCGCTGCGAAGCAGGACGAAGGCATTGAACCAGCGCTCCATGGCGTCGGCGCGGACGGCGCCGAAGCCGGCGACGGAGACGAGGAGCACCAGGCCGCCAATCAGCCAGCGATACATGGGCCGGCGGTCGAAGACCGACTCGAGATCGAGACCGGCGGCCGATCGGGCGGCGTCGGCGATCGTCCGCTCAAGCATCGCGCCGCCAAGCTCGCCGGTGTCAGTTTCGCGGCCGCCGGCAAGTTCCACCGCGGTGATCAGCCTGTCTCCCAGTTGGGGAAACTGGCGCTCGAGGACCAGCGCCAGCGCGCGGGAACGGAACCGCCGCAGCGACCGCACGAGCACCCAGACCACGGCCGCCGCCGTCAGCCCGCTCAAGGCCGCGATGGTGCAGAGGGTTCGGAACCAGCCCGGAAGTTCAAGCTTGCGGACGGCGAAGTACGCGACGTCCAGTGACAGCGTCGCCCAGAAGACGATGCACAGCAGCGCAACGACCGCGCTGATCCCCTCGATGAGCACATACTTGCGAATGCGGTCCCGCAGGCGTTCCAGGACATCCTGAATTTCGGGCGGGATGTCGAACCGGGGTGCGGTCATCGTCAATACGGCGGTGTTGCATCAGCAGGTCGCTCCGTGCGCAGGACCGACCGGCATCAGGAGAGACGAACCCTCCCGGCACGGAGTTCCGTGAAACCGGATTGTAGCAGATCGGGGGCAGAGGGAATGCCGGTCCAGCCAATCGCTGCGTCTTGGGCGCGGGACGAGAAGGAGAAACAGAAGGCATCAGAGTGCGGGCCGGCAACGACGCTGACTCAAAACCGTCAACGTGGCTCACGACAGACCCCGCAAGGGGCGTATCCATTAGCCGGTGGCTGGACATTCATTATTCACCTGACCACGACATCAAGTTTCGGCGTCACGGTCGGATGGCGCGTCGTCGGATTCGTGATGTTGCTGCCGGAGCTGGTCGACCTCACGGTGCAGGCGTCGCAATTCGCGGCGAAGTTCCCCGACCTCGTTGCTCAGGTCGCGGATAGCGCCGCGGATAGGTTGCAGGTCGGCGGCCTCACCATGTTGCTCGCGAGCTTCGGCCGCATGCCGGCGCGCCGCCTGATGCGCCGCCGCCAACTCCTGCATGCGCCGCTCCGTTTCACGAGCAAGGTCTTCAAAACCGGCTGCGCGGAGGTGATCGAGTGCGCCGTGCAGGTGCCGAAGCTTCTCCTGCAATTCGCAGCCCGCCTGATCGCCTTCCGGCCGCGCCGGCTGATCGCGAGGCTCAGGGCGTGCGCGATCGGCCGGGGCGTCGCGGCGCTCGCGACGTTCGGCGAGCGCGCGTTCCACTTCGTCGACTCGCTGCTCAATAGCGCGCCGCGCCGCTTCCAAGTGTTCGCCAGCCGTTGATTCCAGTCTTTCTGCGTGGGCCAGCAACTCCGCCAGATTCTGCTCCAGATCGGCGATCTCGATTGCCTCGACGTCGTCGGGAACAGTGGCCTCGCGCTGCTGGATCTGTTCAATCTGCGCGATCCGGGCCTCGACGACCGACCGAGCATGTTCGAGGGCCGGCCCGACGAAGTGCTCATTCAGGTGCGACGCCTGCTCATAAAGATGATCGAGGTGCCGCTGAAGCTGATCGGAGGTCGAATCGGGTTGCCGATCTTCGCTTTCGCGCGACTGCTCCTCCGCCTGCCGGCGGTACTCTCCCGGCTCGGTGCGGACGATCTCCGGGCGAGCCGATGGCGACGGGACCGCTGCTGCCGGCGAGGTCGGGCCGTTGTCCGTCGCAGGAACGGCGGGTTCATCCGCGCGCGTCCAGGAGACGGCAATCGTGAAGCCGGAAATGCAGATGACGAACGCGAGAAAACGGCGCATGGCTGTATCCTGTCGGAGGGGCGAGACGGGATCGACGCTGTAATTATGGCTGATCCGGGCGGGAATTGAACATCCGTCCGCCGGTCAAAAATCCGCAATCGGTCGCAGTTCGCCGAATTCCTGAAAATCTTGAGAACTCCTGTCGATCCGGGGCATCTCCCGGCGACGTCAGGGTGGAACCACGGAGACGGCGAACGAGCGAAGCGGACGGAGAACTGCCGTGCGATTCATGCTGCTGTTGAAAGCGACCGCTGACTACGAAGCCGGGCGTGAGCCTGCACCGGCGATTGTGGCGGCCCTCGCGAAGTACAACGAGTCGATGGCGAAGGCCGGCGTGCTCCTCGACATGGCCGGACTGCGACCCGGTCCCGAGACGGCGCGGGTCCGAATCCTTGGCAACCGGCGTTCCGTCACCGACGGTCCGTTTGCAGAATCAAAAGAGCTGATCGCCGGCTACTGGATGATCCAGGTGAAATCGCAGGCAGAGGCCATTGAATGGGCCAGGCGGTTCCCGTCGCCGGATTTGCAGGAAGAACTGGAGATCGAAGTGCGCCAGGTGTACGACGCAGCGGAGTGTCCAACCCAGCGGCTTGGCATGCAGAGGACAGCCACGGAACACACGGAATCCGCGGAAGGAAGGACGACAGAGAACCCGCCGCAATAGTCAGATTTTCGTTCCACTCTCTCCCTTCGGGAGTGGGGCCGGGGCGAGGTCGAACGGCAAGCCGACTTCCCCACCCCCAAAGTCCCACCATTCCACATCAAGCCCTTTCCGTGATTTCCGTGGATTCCGTGGTTAAAGAACCCGCACCAGTGGCAACAGCCCCAATTGCGGTCATGATGTTGTCCAATCAGAAAGAACAGCAGTGAGCAATCCATCGTCGCCGGCGGCGACGTCAACTTCATTGGTGCGGAGCAGGTCCATGGGGAATGTCGTCTTGATTGCGGCAGGCGTGGTGGGGGCGCTCGTCCTCGTGGTGCTGATCCTGGCGTATCGTAAGCCGGACGTGTTCCGTGTCGTGCGGACGACGACAATCAATGCGCCGCCGGCCACGGTGTTCGGCTATCTCAACGACTTCCGACGGTGGACGGCCTGGTCGCCTTGGGAAAAGCTCGATCCCGATCTCAAGCGGACCTACAGCGGGTCGGACAGCGGGGTTGGCGCGAAGTACGCATGGGAGGGGAACAAGAACGTGGGCGCCGGCAGCATGGAGATCGTTGAGTCGGCCGCGCCGTCACGGATCGCACTCAAGCTCGATTTTTCACGTCCGTTCGAGGCGCACAATATGACGGAGTTCACGTTGGATCCGGTCGGCAGCGGGACGAAGATCACGTGGGACATGCACGGCCCGAATCAATGCATGGGCCGGATCATGAGCGTGTTCATCGACATGGACAAGATGGTCGGGAAGGACTTTGAGACAGGGTTGGCAAATCTGAAAGCGGCGGCGGAAGGCGTAAAGTAGACGACGATTTCGACACATAGACACGAAGGCACAAAGACGCGCAGAGGAGGACGGGAAAACAGCAATCGAGCAATTTCGTACCATTAAGCGAGTTGCTGCTCACTGTCTCTATTCTCCGTGCATCCTCATGTCTCGGAGCCGCTGTATCGCAACTGGTAACAACTGTTCTCTGCTTTGAGGAGTTGGCAATGACGGTCGAACCCTACCTGTTCTTTGAAGGTCGCTGCGAAGACGCGCTGAAGTTCTACGAGCAGGCGCTCGGCGCAAAGATCGGCATGGTGCTGAAGTACAAGGACTCTCCGGACAAGCCGCCCGAGGGCATGCTGCCTCCGAACTCCGGCGACAAGGTGATGCATTCCGAAATGCAGATCGGCGAGTCGCGAATCTTCTGCTCCGACGGCGGGTGCAGCGGCAGTCCGACTTTTGGCGGGTTCTCGGTCTCGCTGTCGGTCAAGTCGGCGGCCGAAGCCGAACAACTCTTCAACGCTCTGATGGAAGGGGGCCGCGTCACGATGCCGCTGGGAAAGACGTTCTTCTCGCTGCGATTCGGAATGTTGACGGACAAGTTCGGCGTCGACTGGATGGTCAATGCCGTGCAGGAAATGAAGTGAGAACAGTGCGAACAGTGCGAAATGTCTGTCCTGCCTCTTCGCACTCTTGCTACTCTTCGGACTGCTCGCCCCCTCACAAGGAACCTCCGATGTCCGTGACTCCCGAAACCGTGTCCGCTCCACCATCGAAAGTCGCCCGCTGGTGCGGCTGGATCCTGACGGTGCTGATCATCGTCGCCAACCTGATGGGCGCCGGCATGAACCTGTCGGGCAACGCGGACGCAGTAAAAGGCGCGGCGGAAGTCGGCTACCCCGCGAACACACTGTTCGGCATCGGTATCGCGCTCGTGATCTGCGCGATCGTGTTTGCCGTCCCGCGAACTGCGATACTGGGCGCACTGCTGCTGACCGGCTACATGGGAGGTGCGGGGCGACACACATCCGCGCAGGACAGGGATGGGGCTCGACTGTGCCGGCGTTTATTTTCGCGGCGCTGGTGTGGATCGCCATGCTGCTGCGCGAGCCTCGATTGCGGGCGCTGCTGCCACTGAGAAAGAGTTGACACAAAGCCGCAGAGTCACAAAGACGCACAGAGAAACGATTACAGCAACAATCTTGGCATGGGAAACTTTTAAGTTTCTCCGTGCGTCTCCCTGTCTTTGTGCCTTTGTGTCAAGACTTTTAACTATTCCTTCATCCCTTTGCGTCCCAGCGATTTCGCCAAGTGACAGCCGCCGGCGACTTCGCGGATTTCGACCGACATGCCGTGTTCGAGGTTGGGACACCGCTGCGCGATGGCGGTTGCCTCGTCGAGACTGTCGGCCGTGAACATGAAATACCCCGCAATCAGTTCCTTCGCTTCGGCGAAGGGGCCGTCAATGACCTGCTCGCCACGTTTGCCGGTGATCACTCGCCGGGCGGCTTCCAGCGGATGTGCGTGATGCATCCGACCTTCGGCCGCAATGCCGTCGTGCCAGGCGTTCCATTTGTCGAGGCATTCCGTCAGCTGGGCCGGCGACATGGCGTTGTAGACGGCCGGGGGAGCATCCCGGAACAGCAGCATGTAGGTGGTCATTACAGACTGGAGGTGATGGTTGGAGAGTCGGGACGTCTCCATTTTAACGACCCCAATCCATTCGACACAAAGTCACAAAGACACCGAGACGCACAGAGAATCGAAAAACAGGCATGTGACGTGAGCTTCACATATGGGCACCTTCCGTAAGTCGTAAGTCTCCCGATTCTGGCCATCTCTGTGCTTCTTCGTGACTTCATGCCTTTGTGTCAGGATACTCGTACCGTTGCATACATTGCAGCGGGATGCTGTGATCGGACGGCATGGCAGCGTCCGAGGTGCAGCAGACTGTCGAGGCGGTATGGCGGATCGAGTCGCCGAAATTGATCGCGCGGCTGGCGCGGATCGTGCGCGACGTCGGCCGCGCGGAAGAACTGGCCCAGGACGCGATGGTCGCCGCACTCGAACAATGGCCGGACTCGGGGGTGCCGCAGAATCCCGGCGCCTGGCTGATGGCGACCGCCAAGCATCGGGCGATCGACGCGGTTCGTCGCGATAAGCGATTGGAGCAGAAGCAGGCCGAGTTGGGCCGGCTGCAGGAGTCGTCTCAGGATGATGCCATCGCAAGCCTGGACGAATCGCTCGATCACGAAATCGGCGACGACCTGCTGCGGCTGGTGTTCACCGCCTGCCATCCTGTCCTGTCCTCCGAAGCCCGCGTGGCGCTCACGCTGCGTCTGCTCGGCGGATTGACGACGGCCGAGATCGCGCGGGCGTTCCTTGTCCCGGAGCCGACGATCGCGCAGCGGATTGTCCGCGCCAAGCGGACGTTGCAGGAAGAGAACGTCCCGTTCGAGACGCCACGCGGGGCGGAACTGTCGGAACGGCTGGCGTCCGTGCTGTCGGTCATCTATCTCATTTTCAACGAGGGATACACGGCGACCGCCGGCGACGACTGGATGCGGCCGGCGCTTTGCGACGATGCGCTGCGATTGGGCCGGATGGTGGCCGAACTGGCGCCGCTGGAGCCGGAAGTGCATGGACTCGCGGCGCTATTGGAGATTCAGGCGTCGCGCGCGCGGGCGCGAGTCGGCCCCGACGGCGAACCAATCCTCCTGCTGGAGCAGAACCGCTCGCTGTGGGACCGCCTGTTGATCCGTCGCGGACTGACAGCTCTGGACCGCGCAGAGCAGCTAAGGGCCGATCGCGGTCCATACACATTGCAGGCGGCGATTGCGGCCTGCCATGCACGGGCGGGGGACGCCGACGCCACGGACTGGGGCCTGATCGCGTCGCTGTACGCCGAGCTGGCTCTCACGAATCCGTCGCCTATCGTCGAACTGAACCGCGCAGTGGCGATCTCGATGGCGGACGGCCCGCAAGCGGGGCTGGACCTCGTGGATCGCCTGCTGTCGGAACCGGCGCTGGCGGGGTATCACCTGTTTCCAAGCGTGCGCGGCGACCTGCTGTTCAAGCTCGGCCGCAAGCGTGAGGCGCGGGAGGAGTTCGAGCGGGCGGCGGGGATGACAAAGAACGAACGCGAGCGGACGCTGCTGCTCGGAAGGGCGCAGGAGTGTGGGCGAGGAGACTGGGATTGCCCTGACACTGCCATTGGCGGATCATGGATTTAAGGAGCGAATCCGATGTCGCATATCAGCACACCGCCGAAATCGACCGCCGCCGACGTGGCGGCAATGCATGAGGTCTATCGAGCCGGGGGCGAGGAACGGGCCATGGCGCCGCATGTCATTTATCAGGATGCCGAGTGCCCGCATCCGGGTTGCCATCAGCACATGCAGGCAATCGACTTCCGCCTCGAAGCACACGGCCGTGCGATCCACGACTCGCTCGTCCGAGCCTGGTGGGCCGACACCGGTTTCGCCGGCCAATGCCCGGCTTGCCACGGCTGGATTCACTTCACGATTCGGGGAAAACGGGCCGTCACCGCTGACGAGGCCGTGAAGCTCCCGCGACTGCCGGACACGTGGTTTGAGGAAGCGGTGGTGCTTTGAGCCACACGCGAAGCAGAGCTTTGCGGCAGCGCGTTCCCAACCTGGAGGTTGGAAACGAGGGGAAGTGAGACCTGCGGTCGGCGGTGTGGCACGGGCGGAGACCGGCCACAACGGCATGTGAGGAGAGCGTGACGCATCTGCGATGCGTCGC
>JAEUIG010000088.1 GCA_016795125.1 Planctomycetaceae bacterium
CGACCGTTATTACCGATCATACTCGTACGCGGAGAGCGACGATCTCCAGGAGTGGACGAACCACCAGTTCATCTTGGCCATGGATGCGGACGATGCGCCCGACACGGAGCTTTATCAGTTCGCCTGCCAGCAGATCGGCCCGCAGTACGTGGGCTATATGAGCATCTACTACCTGCGTCGGCCGCAGCCGATCGACGTGCAGCTCGCGGTGAGCCGGGACGGCATCAACTTCACACGGGTGTGCCGCGGGCAGCCGTTTGTTTCCGCCGGGTTGCCGTCGTACTACGACGTGATGGCGATGGCGTGCTCGCAGCCGCGACCGATCATCGTCAACGACACAATGTTCATGTACTACGTGGCGGCGAATTTCCCGCACGACGCCGACACGGAACGGACCGATCCGAAAGTCCTCCAGTGCAACGTGGCCGTCGCGACGCACAAGCGGGACAGGTACGCGTCGCTGGAAACGAGCAGCTTCGACACCGGGCCGTGTCGGGTGATCACGAAGCCGTTCACGGTGCAGCACGCGAAGCTGTTCCTCAATGCCGCGACGTGGAACAGCGGATCGATTCGTGTCGAGGTGCTGACGCCCGACTGGCAGCCGATCCCGGGCTTTACGGAGCCGGAGGCCCGCGAGATTCGCGGCGATGCGCTGAACCATCCGGTCCGGTGGCAGAACAGCGCGGACGTGAGCGCGCTGATCGGCAAGCAGGTGCGCCTCAAGTGCTACATGACGCGCGCACGGATTCACGCGATGACGCTCTGCAACGACGACCGGCCGCTGGGGGAGATCGAGCCGGAGTTCCGCGACGACCTGCAGGGGGACTCGGCCCCGACGTTGACGTAATCTTCAGGACGGCACCGCAATTCTGCCCGGCCCTCGAACGGGTTCGCGCCTGCGACGACGTGTGAGACTTTCGGCATCGGCGCCGAATGCAGCACGCTTCCACGGGGATCAATTTCACCGGACGTTGGGCGCAAATTGCCGCCGAGAGACGGGAACACTCCCCCGGTCGGCGTCGCCGAACCGGCAGCTGCATTCGGATCATGGTTCATTGAGCCATCCACTTGATGCCGGGCGAATCCGGCGGTAGCCTGCGCGCTGCCGCCCGAACCGCCTCGCCGCACACATCCCGTCGCGAACTTCAGCACCAGCATACGGGCGGATTCGATACGAGCGGGCGCTGGCCTGAATCGCATCACCGGATCGATCACGCAGCTCCTGTCGCTGTTCCACCCATGCGCCGCATTCGTCCCTGCGGGGCGGTGCGGAATTCCACTTGCCGCCACGACGACTTTCCTTGGCGTCGTAGCGAGGCTCACTACTCAGGACCACCACCATGGCGACGACCCTCATGAAGGACACGTCCACGTCGAACGCCCATCCAAAGCCGTCCTTGGGATCGCACGAGTTGAACCAACTCGACGCCTACTGGCGGGCGCTCAACTACCTCGCGGTCGGGCAGATCTATCTGCTCGACAATCCCCTCCTGCGCGAACCGCTGACGCGCGAACACATCAAGCCGCGGCTGCTTGGCCACTGGGGCACCTCTCCCGGCCTCAACATGCTGTGCGTGCACCTGAACCGGGTCATCCTGCGCGATGACCTCAACGTGATCTACATCATCGGCCCGGGACACGGCGGGCCGTCGCTGGTCGCGCACGCCTACCTGGAGGGGACGTACAGCGAGTACTACCCCAACATCAGCCAGGACACCGACGGGATGCGTCGGCTGTTCAAGCAGTTCAGTTTCCCCGGCGGCATCCCCAGTCACGTCGCGCCGGAGACTCCCGGATCGATCCACGAAGGGGGCGAGCTGGGATACGCGCTCAGCCACGCCTACGGAGCTGCGTTCGACAACCCCGACCTGATTGTCGCCTGCGTCGTCGGAGACGGCGAAGCGGAGACCGGTCCACTGGCAACCGGCTGGCACGGCAACAAGTTCCTCAACCCGGCCCGCGACGGCGCGGTGCTGCCGATCCTGCATCTCAACGGGTACAAGATCGCCAATCCCTGCTTTCTGGCGCGGATTCCGCAGGAGGAACTGCAGAAGTTTTTCGAAGGCATGGGCTACAAGCCCTACTTCGTTGCAGGATCCGACCCGCAGGACGTGCATCAGCAGCTCGCCAGAGTCATGGATGAAGCCACTGCCGAGATCCGCCGCATCTGGGCGGAGGCGCGAGGAGCCCGCACCCCCAGCCCCTCTCCCGAGGGGAAACGGGGGACAGCGGTGAAACGCCCGATGTGGCCGATGATTGTCTTCCGCACGCCCAAGGGCTGGACCTGCCCGCCTATCATCGATGGTAAGAAGTGCGAGGACTATTGGCGCAGTCACCAGGTCCCCATGGGGGAGATGCACAAGGAGGAGCACATCCGCATCCTCGAGCAGTGGCTGAAGAGCTATCGCCCCGAGGAACTCTTCGACGCCGACGGGCGGCTCGTGGCCGACCTCGCCGCCCTCGCTCCGACCGGCCACCGCCGCATGAGCGACAACCCGCACGCCAACGGCGGACTCCTGCTGCGCGACCTGAAGCTCCCCGACTTTCGCGACTACGCCGTCGAAGTCCCGACGCCCGGCGTTGCCACTTCCGAGTCCGCCCGCGTCATGGGCAAGTTCCTCCGCGATGTGATGCGGCTGAACCTCGAACACCAGAACTTCCGGCTGTTCAGCCCGGATGAGAACAACTCCAATCGCTGGCAGGACGTGCTCGAAGTGACCGACCGCTGCTACATGGCGGAGATCTACGAGGACGACGACCATCTTTCCCCCGACGGCCGCGTGATGGAAGTCCTCAGCGAGCACCAGTGCCAGGGATGGCTGGAAGGCTACCTGCTCACCGGCCGGCACGGGTTATTCTCCTGCTACGAGGCGTTCATCCACATCATCGATTCGATGTTCAACCAGCACGCCAAGTGGCTCAAGGTGTGCGGCCATATCCCCTGGCGGCGATCCATCGCATCGTTCAACTATTTCCTGAGTTCCCACGTCTGGCGGCAGGATCACAACGGGTTCAGTCACCAGGATCCGGGGTTCATCGATCATGTCGTGAATAAGAAGGCCGGCGTCATCCGCGTCTATCTCCCGCCCGACGCCAACTGCCTCCTGTCGGTCACCGATCACTGCCTCCGCAGCCGCGATTACGTCAACGTCGTCGTCGCCGGCAAGCAGCCTGCTCCGCAGTGGCTCACCATGGACCAGGCCGTCAAGCACTGCTCCGCAGGCATCGGCATCTGGGAGTTCGCCAGCAACGACAAAGGGTGCGAGCCGGATGTCGTCATGGCCTGTTGCGGAGACGTTCCCACTCTCGAAACACTCGCCGCCGTCGAGCTGCTGCATCGGCACCTGCCCGAGTTGAAAGTCCGCGTCGTCAACGTCGTCAACCTGATGAAGCTGCAGTCCCCCGGCGAACATCCCCACGGACTCTCCGACCGGGACTTCGATGCATTGTTCACCAGGGACAAGCCGGTGATCTTCGCGTTCCACGGCTATCCGACGCTCATTCACCGGCTGACGTATCGCCGCACAAACCACCGGAATCTGCACGTCCGCGGCTACAAGGAAGAAGGGACGACCACCACGCCGTTCGACATGGTGGTGCTCAACGACCTCGACCGGTTCCACCTGGTCGAGGACGTGATCGACCGGCTCCCGCAGCTTGGGGCCAGGGCGGCGTACTTCAAGCAGGCCATCCACGACAAGCTGGTCGAGCACCGCGAATACATCTGCGAACACGGCGACGACATGCCGGACATCGCCGGCTGGAAGTGGGGCGCCAACGCGTCGGCGGCGCGCGGAACCTCGACAGAAGGGGATAACGTCTGAGCACTCGCCCGTCGACGAACCGGGACTGCAGCAGCGGCACGACAAGCGTGTGCATCCGGAATCCTGGTGACAGGCACGCAGATTGACGCAGATTGACGAGATCGGCGCAGAGCAACAGGAAGCCGGCCATTGCGCCAATCCGCCCTGTTCAGTTTGATCTGGAACTCGCGCCTCCGGTTGGCGCCAATCCGGAGGCGCATCGCCTCGTAATCCCGGGAAACCGAGGCGGCGGAGTCGTCTGATTGCGGTACGCTGGAATCTGCGGGAATCCCTGCAATCTGCGTCATCTGCGTTCCACTTTGCACGATTCACGAACATTCGAGACGCACACTTGCGCGGCAAACGATCGCCCGCCGCGACTGGCATTCCGTTCCTGATTCGACTACGGATAAAGCACGGCCTGCCCGACAGCTCAGGTCGACGGCATCGCCGGATTCCCGCGTCAGCCAGGACTGCCATGCATCGTTCGCTCGATCCGTTCTTTGAACCGGAAACCGTCGCGGTCATCGGCGCCAGTGCCACTCCCGGCAGCGTCGGTCAGACGATCATGCGCAATCTGGCGCGGACGGATTTCAACGGCGTCGTCTTTCCGGTGAATCCGCATCGCCGCGCCGTGTTCGGCATGCACTGCTATCCGAGCCTGTCGGATGTCCCCGAACCGGTCGACCTGGCCGTCATCGCGACGCCAGCCGCGACGGTCGCCGGCGTCGTCCGGCAGTGCATCGATCTCGGCGTGCGCGGCGCGATCATCATCTCGGCCGGCTTCGCCGAGATCGGCACGGAGGGACGCGCAATGGAGGCGGAGATCCAGCAACTCGCCCGGGGTAAGCTGCGGATCATCGGACCGAACTGCCTCGGCGTCATCCGCCCCCCGTTCAACCTGAACGCGAGCTTTGCGTCCAGCACGCCGGCACGCGGCAGCGTCGCCCTGCTGAGCCAGAGCGGCGCCATCTGCACGTCCATTCTCGACTGGGCCCGCGAACGGAACATCGGCTTCAGCAGCTTCGTCAGCGTCGGCTCCATGCTCGATGTCGACTTCGCCGACCTCATCGACTACCTGGCGGACGACCCGCAGACCAGGAGCATCCTGCTCTACATGGAATCGATCCGGAATGTCCGCAGGTTCCTGAGCGCAGCGCGGGCGGTGGCGCGCACCAAGCCGATCATCGTCATCAAGGCCGGGAGACATGCGGCGGGCGCCAAGGCCGCCGCGTCGCATACGGGCGCCATCGCCGGCAGCGACGCCGTCTTCGATGCCGCGTTCCGCCGTGCCGGCGTGCTGCGGGTCACGACGATTCCCGAACTGTTCAACATGGCCGAAATTCTGGCCACGCAGCCCGCTCCGCGCGGCCCGTCGCTGGCAATCATTACCAACGCGGGCGGTCCCGGCGTCATGGCGACCGATTCACTCATGCTGGGGGGCGGTCGGCTGGCGGAGCTGTCGGCAGCCACGGTGACGGCGCTCAACGCCACGCTCCCCCCCTCGTGGAGCCACGGCAATCCCGTCGACATTCTGGGCGACGCCGGCCCCGAACGGTTTCGCCACGCCGTCGAAATCTGCGCCGCCGATCC
>JAEUIG010000100.1 GCA_016795125.1 Planctomycetaceae bacterium
CCAGTCGGAACCAGGCCCGCCTCCCAGCACCGAGTAGATGATGGAAGCCGCCGTCTCGTAGTCCCCCTGCGCAAACAGCGCCAGCGCACGGAGTTCGTGCATCACCGAATCGTCGGGAAAGAGCTGGATGGCGCTGTCCACGAACTGCAGGCACTGCTGCATGTTGTTGTCGCGGAACGCCGCCCGGGCCAGATCGAACCGGCGAATGGCTTCCTCGGTGATCGCGCCGCTGGGATCAGGCGTAGAGATGCGGACCGGCTGCGAATAGTCGTAGCCCGAGTAGTACGAAGCCGTGCTTGTGGCGACGTAGGGATTGCTGAACGCGTACTGCACGACCGGCACTCCAAAGCTGACCTGGGTCAGTGGGTTGACCCAGATCTGCGGCTGATAGCGGAAGTTCCAGTAGCTGCCGCCGCAGTGCGTATGCAGGCTGTCGTACCGCGTACTCCACGGCCGCGAGTGGTAGCCGTGGTCGTAGTTGTTCTGATTGAGGTAATTGTCGCCGTAGTGATTCCCGAAGTTGTTGATGACGGTGTTGTTGATGTTCTGATTGATGTTGGTGATGTTCGTAACATTGCCGACGTTGTTGATGACGTTGTCGACCACGGCAACATCCGGACGATTGGGCCGGTACGGGCGGTTTGGACGATTGCCCCACTCTGGCCGCACTGGCCGGAACGTGGGATCCTGCCAGTCCGGCCGAATGTAGCCGGGCCGCTGAGTCCCCGCCCCGCCGGCGCCCGGTCGGTTGGCGAAGTCCGGGCGACCGCCATCGTCTGGGCGCGGAAACGGTCGTTGAATTCCGCCGCCCCCGGCTCCCGGCCGAGTGCCGGGCTGAGGATCGGGCCGCTGAACGCCGCCCCCTCCGCCACCCGGTCGCGTGCCGGGATCGGGTCGATTGCCGAAGTCCGGCCGTCCTCCTCCACCGCCTCCCGGCTGACCACCCGGAAACTGCACGCCACCTCCACCGGCGCCGGGACGATTGGCGAAACCCGGCGTTCCTCCGCCTCCACCGCCCGGATTGCGATCGGGACGCCGATCGGCGCGATTGCGATTTCGTTCGCCGCTGAAGCTCACATTCGCGCTGGCGTTGCTGTGCGACTGCCGATTGCCGCGCTGTGTCATCGACGGCGTCCCCTGCTGATGCTGGCCGCCGCCATGTCCTCTCCCACCACCGCCACCACCACCTCCTCCACCGCCACGCCCGCCGCGGTTGCGGCCACCCTGCCCCGTCGCATCCAGCGACAATCCGACAACCAGAGCCAGTACCAATGCCGATAGCACGATGTTCTTCATGAGAGTGTCTCCGAAGGATGGCCTGGCACGGGTTATTGCTGCCGCACGTAGCGGACTTCGCTGTCGGCGAGGACTTCGCCGGCAACCTCGGCGTTCATCAACGTCATGACGATCGCGCCATCGTCCCCCTGGCCCCAGTGGAAGTCGGACGTGGTGGTACGGCCGTCCGGCAGTACGCCGCTCGTCGCTGCGGACCAGCCGTCTTCGCGCTCCAGCCAGTCGGCCGAGCCGAAGCCGCCGCTGGAATCGAAGTACCACGACCGGAGGTGGCCGGCAATCGGGTCGTAGCCGATCCAGACGGTGACGGTGAACGGCTCGCTGCCTTCAGCGGCCGCCGTGCTGAACTCCTGCACCAAGAACTTGCCGCCGGCCTGCCAGTCACAGGCGACAGTGACCGGCGGCGCGCCTTCGGCGCCGGCCAGCGTCCAATTGCCGACGAGGAACTGCAGGTTGTTCAGCGGGTTCTGGCCGGCGGTTTTCGAATCGGGGTCAGACGGCATGTCGCGGGCGTTCTGGATCACCCATTTGCCTTCGACCTTGGCCCACACGGTGACGTAGCGGCCGGTCTCCACTTCGCCGCTCGGCTCGGTGAGTTCCAGGCTTCCATCATCGATGGCGAGATCGTCGCGGAGGAATCGACGGGCGGTGACGTTCAGTTTCAACTGGTAGCCGGGGCCTTCGACGAGTGCGCGCCGGAACAGCGCCTTGATCTCGTCGCGGCCGGAGTAGCGGCGTCCGCGATGGTCGACGAAATCGCAGTCCTCGGCCCAGAATGTGCCGAGCGCATCGATGTTGGCGTCGTTGTATGCCTGCGAGTAACCCGCGATCGACTCATCGATGCTTTTGGAATCGGCGTTGTCGGGGATGTCCGCCGAGAGTGCGACCATGGCCCATGCGAATACCAGCGTTCCGCCGACGCCTGCGATGCGCGACCTCATAGATGCCTGCTCCCCTGGGGTGAATGCAGCGATCCGACCAGCTTGCGACAAGCCGCGCGTCAGGCGGGGCATCGCAGTACGGTGGAAGCGTCGTTGCTGAAGTGGGCTGCCTGCGAGAAAACCGGTGCACAGCCGGAAGTGAGGTTCCAGCATACCCGTCCCTCCGCACGCGGGCAAACAGTGGCCGGCCAAACGCGGGTCGCGCGGGAGCCTGACCTACTTGCGCCAGTCGATGCGGTCGTACATTTCGCGCAGTTTTTCGCCACGGTCGGCGTTTAACTGCGACACAAAGGCGACGCGGCCGCGGAGGTGATCGGCGAACCGGGGATGTCGGTCGCGGTTCTGCGTGGAGGGGCCGTACTTCAGGCAGTTATGCAGGATGGCCTTGAGGCGGTCGAACTCTTCGCGGCGGATGTTGGGCTTGGAGTTCACCACGACGCCGGTGATCGACTGCCGTTGATTGTTGCGGAGCACGCGCCGCTTCCCCTTGTGAACGACGAACTTCTCGGCGCGCACCACCCGCTCCACCAGAGGAATGAAGTCCGACAGTGCACCGGCAAACCGCTTTGTGCCGGAGAACGTGATGTCGTCGGCGTAGCGGGTGTAGTCGGCATCAAACTTGCGCGCCAGCCCGGACAGCCGGACATCCAGTGAGTACGCGGACAGGTTCGCCAGCGCCGGCGACGTCGCTGCTCCCTGCGGCAAGTGACGGGACCCGTAGAGTTCCCAGTACCTGCCCCGCGTCTCGAGACCGCTGAGTTCGCCGAGTCTCGGAATATCCGACGTGTTCCACGGCAGCGCCGACGTCGTCAGCCGTGCCAGCCAGATGCCCACCTCGCGGCTGAAGCCGATGCTGCGGAAGATCGCCACGACGCGGTTGTACCGGACGCTGGGATAGAAGTTCTCGAGGTCGTACTTGAGGATGATTCGCTTTCCGACGTGCGGTTCGGCGTTGGTAACGATCGAGCGGCCCTTGCTGAAACCGTGCGCCTGCGAATGGACGGGAATCCTGTCCAGAATGTCGCGGAGAATCCGCTGCTGGATCGCCTTGAGCTGCGGCTTGGGCGCTTCAAGCAGGCGCGCGCCGCCGCTCCGCTTGGGAATCACCTGGAAGTGGTAATGCGCTTCCTTCGCCGTGCCCGGATGCCCTCCATCGCGATATCGACCGCTGAGCCAGTTCAATCGTCCCAGCGGAACGTTGAGCCACTTCGCCAGATCATCCGGCGACTTGAGCGGCGGCAGGCCGAAGTGTTCGAGCCAGCGAGGGTCGGAGTCGGTCGTCAGGTCCAGCCAGCCTTTGTAGACCTGTCGCTGTGCACTGGGATACGGCCGTTTGGCGGCGAATTCCCGGCTTGGCGGTGTGCGGACGAGACTGGAGCGGTAGCGGAACGCGTGCAGGCTCGGGGCGCTCGTGCGGCGGTCGATGCCGAGTTGCACGACTTCCTGAGTGAACGGATTGATGCGAACACCTGCTGCGGGCGGGCTGGGCGCCGCGGGTGTTGGCGACGGGGGTGCGCCCCCGAGCATCCCCTTGAGCCAGTCGAACAACCCCATGTGCGCCTCCCTTCGCAGGTTGCAACCGGCAGTGCGAACGATGGTTGAGCGTTTATGGTTGATCGTTGATCGACCAGACACCAAGCACCAAACGAACGAACCACCCGTCGATCAACCACCCGTCGATCAACCATCAACCCAAAGGTGGCTCGCGGGCCGCACAACGCATCCTGTGGCGAGGTGTGACGGATTCGAGAGTCCGAATCCGTGACTCCTCACTGTCGAATGAAAGACACGCCTTCTGCCGTGGGGTAACCCCACAGACCTGAGAGCTTATGCGACCGGCGAGCCACGCGGGCGATTATGAGAGGCGCGAGAGAGGTCGTCAACGCGGTGGAATCACGAAGCGGGTTGATGGTTAATGGTTGACCGTTTATCGACGGCGAATTGCCACATGGCAACACTCACCTGCATCCAACAACCCAGCACCTGTCGATCAACCATCAACGATCAACCAAACGAGATGGCTCGCGGGCCGCACAACGCATCCTGTGGCGAAGCGGCCTCTGGCCGCCGACCGGCCGGAGCGCCTCTTCACGGTCGAATGAAACACACGCCTTCTGCCGTGGGGTAACCCCACAGACCTGAGAGCTTATGCGACCGGCGAGCCACGCCGGGGATTATGGGAGCGCGGTTCGAGAGCGTCAACGCGAAGGAATTGGGACGCGCGTTGATCGTTGATCGACGGAGAATCGCCAGCAGTTCACCACGCACCATTCCCCTAACGACGCAGCTCCTTTCGATCAACCATCAACGATCAACCATAAACCACCCGCATCCTTCCGCTCCTGCTCCGCCCTCCGTAAAGTCGTAGCCAATCACAGGAGCTTCATCGACCATGTTCGGTCCCATTCAGCCGACACGTTACGACCTCGCGTTTTCCCTGTTCGGGATTCCGATTCGCGTCATCCCCTGGTTCTGGCTGGCCGGCGTGCTGCTCGGCTTCGGCCTGCTGCAGGACCAGGAGCGGGGCATGGTCCTGCTGCTGATCTGGCTCGCCGTCATGTTCGTCTCGATTCTGGTGCACGAACTTGGCCACGCGATCTTCGCCGCCTTGTTCGGCTATCCACCCAGCATCATGCTGTACCAGTTCGGCGGCGTAACGCTGTACCAGCCGACGCACGGATACACGACCGCGAAGGCGATCCTGATCACGGCCGCCGGTCCCGCCTTCGGGCTGATGCTCGCCGTCGCCGCCATGGTCGCAATGGTGGCCGCCGGACTGACGATCGGCTTCGTACCGGGCGGCTCGTCGCTCTGGGAGGAAGCCCTTACCATGATCATCTCCATCAACATCTTCTGGACCATCCTGAACGTGATGCCTGTCCTGCCGCTCGACGGCGGCCAGATCTGCCGCGAAGTCTGCATGGCGGCCAGTCCGCGCAAGGGAATCTTCGTGGCCCTGTGGATCAGCGTCGTCATGGCGGCGATTCTCGGCTTCGGCATGTTTTTCCTGCGACAAACCTTCGGCGGCCTCATGTTCCTGATGATGGCGTTTCAGAATTACCAAGAGCTGCAACAGCGGAGAGCGTGGTGAGAAAAAAGTGGCAAAGGAGCAGAGGGACAAAGTGGCAAAGGGAAGATGCCATCAGCCTGACTTTTCTTTGCCGCTCTGTAACTCTGTAACTTTGCCAATTCCTGAATCCCGCCCCTTGAATCCTCACTCCCGTGTCCGAACCCACCATTCAGCAACTGTTCGATCTGTCCGGCCGTGTCGCTCTGCTGTCCGGGGCGTCCGGGTATCTGGGAACGGCGTTTGCCAATGCGCTGGCCGAGGCGGGAGCAACGGTCGTGGTCTCCAGTCGCGATCAGGCGAAGGCGGATGAAGCGGCGGCGCGACTGCCGTCTCCCGGGGGCGCGAAGCATGCGGGCGTCGTCATCAACCAGCTGGATGAAGGGACGATCGTGTCCGGCTTCGATGCGGCCGCCGCACATCGCGGCCGACTGGACATCCTCGTCAACAACGGGCACGCCGCCAGCAAGAACGACTGGACTGGCGTCACGAGCGATGAATTCAACCAGCAGCTGGCGAACGCGACCGGCTACTTCCTGCTGGCGCGGCGGTTCCGCGAGCACGTCGTAGGCCGGCAGGGAAGCGGGAGCATCATCAACATCGGCTCGATGTACGGAGTCGTCGGTTCGTATCCCGATGCGTACGAAGGCATTTGCAACGCCAGCCCGGTGCATTACCACACTCTGAAGGGGGGCATCATCCATATGACGCGACATCTCGCCGCGTACTGGGCGAAGGACAACATCCGCGTCAACTGCCTCAGCCCCGGCCCCTTCCCCAGCGCCGCCGCGCCACAGGCCATGGTGGAACGCCTGAAGCAGAAGAACCCGATGCACCGAATGGGCGTTCCGCACGAACTAAAGGGAGCATTGATCCTGCTGGCCAGCGACGCGGGAAGCTATATCACCGGCCAGAACCTGCTGGTCGACGGCGGGTGGACGGCGTGGTAAAGCGACGCCCAGTTCCTTGTGCGCTCGAGGCCATTGGCGTGAGGTCGACCATCGTCATCCGCGAGTATGTTCCCGGCGAACCGGTCGCGCCGATCACTGCATTACTGCATGCGGCCTATGCGGAACACACCCGCGTCGGACTGTGGTATATGGCGACCCACCAGGACGACGCGACGACCCGTGACCGTCTCGAGAGCGGCGTTGCGTTCATTGCCGAATGTGGCGGCCGCCCGGTCGGAACAATCTCACTTCGTCGGGACGCGGCGAATCCCCACGCCGAGTGGTACCGCAGGCCGGGGGTGTTTGTCCTCGGACAGATGGGCGTGCTTCCCGCCTTTCAGGGGCGGGGAATTGGATTGCGCCTCTACCGGGCAGCGGCGGAACGGGCGCGAAGCCTGGGAGCGACGCATCTCGCACTGGACACGGCCGAAGGGGCGACGCATCTCATCGACTTCTACATTCGTTACGGATTTGAAATCGTCGAGCACGTCTCGTGGCGGGAGACGAACTACCGCAGCGTGGTGATGGTCAAAGAGATGTCGCTTGGACTTGGCCACTGGAACGCGACGGCGGACAGGTTTCACCGAAGGAGAGACACCATGAGTCAGGTTTCGACAGCGGTCGGCCGGGCCATGCTCGAGGCCACGATCCACTCCTACCGTGCCAACAAGGGCTGGGCCGACAAGGCGATCGGCCAGGTCTCCGATGAGAACCTGCACGTTGCGCTCGATCCGAACACGAACAGCATCGCCGTCATCACCAAGCACGTCGCGGGGAATCTGCTGTCGCGATGGACGGACTTCCTCTCCAGCGACGGCGAAAAGCTGTGGCGGAACCGGGACGACGAGTTCATCGACATGTTCACCTCGCGCGCCGAAGTGCTGGCGCACTGGGAGTCCGGCTGGCTATGCCTGTTTGATACTCTCGAGTCACTCACGCCGGACGACCTGGCAAGGACCGTCACGATTCGGGGAGAAGTGCATACCGTCCCGCTGGCGATGCAGCGGTCGCTGTCGCACACGGCCTATCACGTCGGCCAGATCATCCTCGTCGCCCGCATCCTCGCCGGCGACCAGTGGTCAACGATTACGATCCCGCGGGGAGGCTCGGCAGGGTTCAATCAGCGCGTGTGGGGCCAGGGGCATTACAGGTCGCCGCCGCCGGCATGACGTGTATTGACGAGTCCATCAATCGCGTCGGCGGCGCGAGAGAGCCCGTCTCGGTTTGCGAGCCGTGCTGCTGCGGTCTGGCAGGCGTTTGTCACTGCGGCTGAATCAAGTAGTCGCTTGAGCGCCGCCGTCAGTCGCGTCGCATTGAACTTCGGTGCTGGGATTGATGCTCCGACTCCAAGTTTCTCCACACGCGCCCCGTTGTCGAACTGGTCGTGCGCCAGCGGCATCAGAACCTGCGGGATGCCGGCCAGCAGCGCCTGAGACGTCGAACCGACGCCGCCGTGATGCACGAACGCCGCTGCCCGCGGCAGCAGCAGGTCGAGCGGCACATAATGGAAGTGCGCGATCGATTCGGGGAGCGCGGCGGGCAGTTGCTCGACATGCCCGGTGAGCAGGATGCCGCGCCGGTTCAACAGGCGACAGGCTTTGACGGCGGCGGCGAAGAACGTCTGCCCGTAGATGTTGGCCGAACCGGGCGTGAAGACAATCGGGGCGTCGCCCGCTTTCAGAAAGGCATCGACCTCCGGCGCGAGGCCATTCGACGCGTCGGCGTTCCAGAGCGGAAAATCGGCCTGGAACAGATTCGGGGGCCAGTCCGGCTGCGGGGGCGCATACCAATCCGGGAACAGGCAGACGACGCCGTCCGGACTGTTCCACCAGCGGGTGATGCGTTTCACCGGCGG
>JAEUIG010000126.1 GCA_016795125.1 Planctomycetaceae bacterium
CAGCCGCCGACGGCCGAGTCACTGCTCGCGCACCCTGAATCGCATCCGATCAACTGGGACATCACCGCCGACCGCAAAACGCTGTACGCCGTCGCCATGAGCGGCAACCAGCTCTACAGCTATGATCTGACCGGTGACGGCGACACTCTGATCGGCCGCAGTCTCGGCCCGCTGATTCCCACCGCGGAGAGCACCGACTGCCGCGCGATGTGCGTCGGCCCGGACGGAACGGTGTGGGCAGGCGTCGCGGCGACATTCGCCGACCGCGGCCAATTCCTGCACCTCGCGAGCTACACGCCGGGCGCCGCCGCCCCGGTCGATCACGGCCCGATCGCCATCGGCAACCCGGACTACACCGAGTTCACCGACGCCGACGGCAAGGAACTCCCGTGGCATCACGGCGTCTACAAGCTGGACGATGGCACCCTGCTGCCGCGATACACAGTGATGGGCATCTGCGCCGCGCGCGACGGCACCGTCTACCTCACCACGCTCGCTCCATTCACGCTGCACGCGATCCGGAGGAAGAACGTCGCCGGCGTCACCACGCTTTACCGCCACAACTCGCACGCCGACGTCATCCTTTCGCGACTGATGCAGACCGACACCCTCGACGGCAACGGCCAGCCCCCTTCCGTCCATCTGCAATCGATGTACGTCGACCAGATCGGCGAAGGAGACTACAGCCGGCCGTTTTCGGCGCAATACGGCGTGCCGATCGAGGAAACGGTGACGAAGTCGCTGACGCTCGGCGGCGACACGCTGGCGGTCGACGGAGTGTTCGTCGTCGCCGAACACGGCTCATACCCGGTCTCCAGCACGGGGCAGGTGATCTATCCCAAGCGGCGGCTGTTTGAAGAAGTCTTTCGCGTCTTCGAGCAGTCCGGACGCAGCGTGCCGATCTTCTGCGACAAGCACCTGGCCGATAACTGGGAGGACGCCAAGTGGCTCTACGACACCGCCAAACGGCTCAATGCGCCGCTGATGGCCGGCTCTTCGCTGCCGACACTGTGGCGCTACCCGCCGGTCGACGTGCAGCGCGGCGCGAAGCTCAAAGAAATCGTCGCCACCTCCTACGGCTCTCTCGACGCGTACGGCTTCCACGGACTGGAGATGGTGCAATGCCTGGCGGAACGTCGCGCGGGTGGCGAGACGGGCATCAAATCCGTGCAGACGTTCACCGGACCGGCCGTCTGGCAGGCCGCCACAGACGGCGTCTTCAGCCGCGACCTGCTGGACGCGGCCGTTTCGCGCCGCCGTTTGCAGACGATCCCCGCAGGCAAAACCCTGGAAGAACTCGTCCCCGAACCGGTGCTGTTCGTCGTCGACTACAACGACGGCCTCCGAGCCAGCGTGCTCACGCTCAACGGCGCCATCGGGGAATGGACCGTCGCCTGGCGGAACGAAGACGACTCGGTCGAATCAACGCTGTTCTGGACGCAGGAAGCGCGTCCATTCATGCACTTCACCTGGCTGACGATGGGGGTCGAGCGACTGATGCAGACCGGCCGGCCGGCATGGGGACCGGAACGCACGCTGCTCACCAGCGGCGCGCTCGACGCGCTTCTGACCTCGAAGCGCGACGGCGGCGTGCGCCTCGAAACGCCACATCTGTCCGAGGTGAAATACCAGTCAGCGTGGAACTGGCAGCAACCACCCGACCCACCCCCGGGCCGGCCAATCTTGGCACAGTAGGTCAGGCTCCGGTCTGGCGGAAGCGGCAACACATAGGGCCGAACATTCCAACCCGGACCGAGGGTATCGGGTTTGTCGTTTTTCGTTGCCACGTTTACTTGGGCCCACCCCCGCCCACCGACGGTAGCCGGGCCTTTCAAGGCCCGGTAAGGCGGTTGTGTCTCGCCTCTCGTCGCGTAGCGACAATCGATGCCCTTCGTGCGTCGCTCCGCGACGCTGGCACGTCGGACCGTCGCCACCCGGCCTTGAAAAAGGCCGGGCTACCATCGGTCGCCGCGACGCGGCGGGAGACGGCCCGCAATGCCATCGCAATTCTATCCCACCGTCACGATTGTCCCCACGCGTTCCCCCGCGATCGCCCGTTGGATGTTCCCCTCCTTCAGGTAGTCGAACACCTGGATCGGAATGCCGTGCTCCATGCAGTGATGGATCGCCTGGGCGTCCATCACCTGCAGGCCCTGTCGCAGAACGTCCTGGAACGTGATTTCCGAGTAGCGGACGGCGTGCGGGTTCTTTTCCGGGTCTTCGGAGTAGATGCCTTCGACCCGCGTCGCCTTGAGGAGGATGTCCGCTTCAATCTCACGGGCGCGGAGCGCGGCGGCGGTGTCGGTGGTGACGAAGGGGCTGCCAGTCCCGGCGGCGAGGATGACTACCCTCCCCTTCTCCAGGTGCCGCACGCAGCGACGGCGGATAAACGGTTCCGCGACCCCCTCCATGCGGATGGCCGACTGCAGCCGCGTCGGCACGCCGACGTTTTCCAGCGCGTCCTGCAGTGCCAGGCCGTTGATGACGGTCGCCAGCATGCCCATATAGTGCGCAGTCGCCGTCTTGATGGCGGCGCTCACCTGCGCGAACTGCTTGCCCCGCAAGATGTTGCCGCCGCCGACCACGATCGCCAGCTCCACCCCGGAGGCGGCCACCGACTTGATCTGCTCCGAGATGCTCGCAACTTCGGTCATGCTGATCCCGCCCTCACGGTCGCGGCAGAAGCTTTCGCCGCTGAGCTTGAGAAGGACGCGTTTGTAGGCGGGCTTGAATGTCGCAGCGCTCATCGCAGGGAGTGTCCTTGATCGGTCCGGAGTGCGGCTGGAGTGTAGAGGCCGCGACCGTGAAATGCATCTTCACGAACCGCGCATCCGGCCGCCAAGTGTGATATAAGGTGCCGCCGTAGGTCAGGCTGTGCCTGACATCATCCGCTGGCCGATCCCATCAAACCTCGGAGGCGGCGGAGCCAACGTTCACGCCTTGTGTCAGGCACAGCCTGACCTACTCTCTTCCGACCGGTTCCATGCCAACGCAATTCTCCTGGGCCGTTGATGCGCCGATCGTCGGGCTGTACCTGCTGGCGACGATGTTCGCCGGGCTGGCTGTCCGGAAATACGTCGGCAGCGTCGAGACGTTCCTCGTCGCCGGCCGCGAGATGAAGGTCTACCTCGGCATCGCCTCGCTGGCCGCCACCGAGTTCGGCATCGTCACCGGCATGTACACCGCCCAGTCGGGCTATAAATATGGCTTCTCCGGCGCCGTCCCCGGCATGGCCCAGTTCATTGCCATGCTGCTGATCGGACTGACCGGGTTCTGCATCGCGCCGCTGCGCGCGTCGGGCGCGATCACCGTGCCGGAAATGCTTGAGCGCAAATTCGGTCAGCGCATCCGCTGGGCGGCCGGCGTCGTGATCGTCCTCGGCGGCCTCCTGAATATGGGAGTGTTTCTGCGCGTCGGCGGTGAGTTTCTCGTGCTGTCCGTCGGCTTCAATTACGACCTCCTCAAATGGGTCATGACGATCCTCCTCGTCGGCGTCGCGGTCTACACGATCATGGGCGGCATGCTGTCGGTGCTGATCACTGACTTCCTCCAGTTCGTCGTCATGAGCGTCGGCCTGCTGGCCGTCACGTACCTGATCCTGTACCAGATCGGCTGGGACAAGATCGTCCAGACTGTCGAGACGAACTACGGCGAGAAGGGATTCAATCCCATCAAGCACCCCGACCTGGGCTGGGCGTACGTGATCTTCCAGCTCCTGCTGCAATCCGCGGCGACACTCACCTGGCAGACCACGATCGCCCGCGTACTCGCCGCGAAGGACGTCAAAACCGGCAAGCAGGTCTACACCCGCACGTCGTTCTTCTTCGTCGCGCGGTTCATGATCCCGGCCATCTGGGGCATCGCCGCCCTCGCGACGCTGACGGCGGCAGACCTCGCCGCGCTCCCGCCAGACATGCAGAAGGACCCGTCCCTCTACGCCATGCCGCTGTTCCTCGGCAAGTTCGTGCCGATCGGCCTCAGCGGCCTCTTGATCGCCGCCATGCTGGCCGCCGACATGTCGACGGATTCGTCCTACATGCTCACCTGGGCCAGCGTGATCTACAACGACATCATGGCCCCGTTCCGCAAGGGCGCCTGGAGCGAAAAACGCGGACTCCTGTGGAACCGCATGATCGTCGCCCTGATCGGCGTGTTCCTGCTGATCTACGGCCTGTGGTACCCCATGAAGGGGGACCTGTGGACGTACCTGGGCGTGACGGGCACGGTCTACCTCGCGAGCATGTCCACGCTGCTGATCGCCTGCTGCTACTGGAAAGGCGCGAACGACTGGGGCGCTGCCGGCGCGATCATCATCGGCGCAATCTTTCCGATTTCGTTCCTCGTCGCGGAACAGATGGACTCCACGAAGGACTGGGCCGCCGGCGTCGGCCCGTGGGTGTCCGGCATCGCAGCTTATGTCGGTGCGGCGATCGCCATGGTGCTCGGTTCAATTCTGAAGTGGTTTGTCGTGGGACAGACGCCGGAAGGTCAGGTGACTCGATGAGCAATCACTGGTTCTGGAACAGCATCGCGCTCCTGTCGATCGTCTGGTATTCGACAATCACGATCTACGTCGCCATCCGCGGCTCGTTCGACATCCGCCACATGCTGGACCGCCTCAAGGAGACGGCGGGCGAGAACGGTCCGCCTGCCGAGTAAGTTCACCGCAGAGTGCGCGGAGGCCGCAGAAACTGGCACGACGGAGGAGCGCTGCATGTCGCCTCTCCCGGCAGCATTGAGAGCGAAGTACTGGAAGCGATGGTACTTTGTCCCGCTTGTCCTGACGGTGGGCGCCGTCTGCGGCCTCATTTGGCAGTCGCCAGCCGGGGAGTTCCATTCCGGCGCGATGACCGGGACACAGCGCTCCGGGCCCTTGTGGGCAATTCACTTCGCAGACTGGACCGGCATTGCGGCCCTGCAGGCACTATTCGTCATCGCCTCCGAAGCCGACCTGAGCACGGCTGATTGCAATGATGACGATCTGAAAAAACTTGAGCAGTTCCGGAAGTTCAATTCGCTGTCGATCAACGGCGCGAGCGTGACGGACGACGGACTGCGCGCGTTCTCCAATGTGCGTCATCTTGAAACGCTGCAATTGAAGGACGTCGCAATCAGTCCGCGTGGAATTGCGAACCTGGAACGGATGACCAAGCTGAAGACCCTGAAACTCTCAGGGGACTTCGTCACGGACGCTCACCTCCGCGAGCTTCACGACGTGCAGACCTTGATCCAGATCGAACTCTTGAACACCAATACGACCAATGATGGCCGGAACGCGTTGGCAGGAGCCCTACCCGAGTGCCGCATCACATGGGAGCCATTGAAGTTACGGCCGACAGCAGGCGAATGATACGGCCCACCACTCACGGCTCACCCGCCCCCCTCTCTCCCAACTGCTCTTTGCCGTTTTCCGCGTTTCTCATAAAAACCGCAGCATTCGCCGGTCCTTCGACCGGCGGTTTGTCCCTCATCTCCCGGGCCGGAGCGACGAGCGGATCGTTCGCCACGGCAATTCCCTTCCATGACTGATTCCTCCGCGCACGAGCCCGGCGCGGTCCATGTTCCCGTTCTGCTCGCCGAGGTCCTGCACTGGCTCGACCCGCAGCCGGGGCAGGTCATTGTCGACGGCACCGTCGGCGCGGGCGGACATGCGGCGCACATCGTTCCAAGACTGCAACCCGGCGGCCGGCTGATCGGACTGGATCGTGACCCGATGATGCTGCAACTCGCCGAATCCGCTCTCGCCGGGACCGACTGCCAGCTCGTCCACGCCAGCTATGCCGACATCGGTAGTGTGCTGAAGGACCTGGAAATCGAGGCCGTCGACAGCGTGCTCGTCGACCTGGGACTGTCGTCGGATCAGCTTGCCCATACCGATCGGGGGTTCGGGTTTGAATCCGTCGGACTCGACATGCGATTCGATACCACGCAGGGACCGAGCGCGGCGGACCTCTTGAACGAGGCGCCGGCGCACGAACTGGCGGACATCATTCATCACTACGGCGAGGAACGGTTCGCGCGGCGGATCGCGCGCCGCATCGTTGACCACCGGCCGATCCAGTCGGCCGCACAACTGGCGGAGATCGTCCGCCGCGCGGTGCCGCCGCCGAAAGGCCGCCACCGGATTCATCCCGCCACCCGCGTGTTCCAGGCGCTGCGCATCGCCGTCAACGACGAACTTGGAACACTGGAACGCCTGCTGCATCAGACATTGCCGACGGTCCTGAAACCCGGCGGACGCGCGGTCGCCATCTCGTTTCATTCACTCGAAGACCGGCGCGTGAAACAGGCGTTCCGCGACGGCCCGTGGGAAGTCCTCACGCGCAAGCCGGTGACCGCAACCGAAGACGAACAGCAGCAGAATCCGCGATCACGCTCCGCCAAACTCCGCGCCGCGAAATGGCTCGGCGGCGACGCAACAGAAACGCGACAGCCGAGCGACGAACGCGTTCGCGGCAACTGGCGAGGCAGTTGATTCTCGATTTTGGATAGCACCAGCCGCGACCGTCAGGGAGCGCACAGCGCGTCGAGCGCTCCCTGGCGGTCGAGGCGAGTCCAAGTCTCCGATGCCTGACCCCCGACCTCTGGCCTCTGACATGAGCAAGCCCGAGCTGCCCAAGAAGATTGAATCGCTGCCGGCCTCCCCGCCTGCGACCGGAAAGAAGACCGGCTGGGAGCCGCCGTCGCCGCAGAAGGTCCGCACCAGCGAAACGCGGATGGGCATTCTGCTCGCGTTCTGCCTGCTGGCCGCCATCGGCTTCGTCGCCTACCGCAAGCTCGACGAGAAACGCGATAAGGCCACGAACGCCGCCGAATTCGTCGCCGCCGGCGACACTCAAACCGGCAGCGGCGACTCGCCAAGTCAAGAATCCAGCGGCGCTCACGACAAACCACTACCCACGCCCTCAGGACCGACGCCCGTCGCGGCCTTGAGCAACTGGGCTGCAGAACGGCAGCAGGAGCCAGCGCCGTCGTCCACGCCCGCCGGCCTGCAGTTCTCCTCCAGCGATCTCCCGGATCAGTCTGAACCCGGCGCAACGAGCGCCGATGCCCCGACCGAATCCGGGGCTCGGTTCGACTCCTCGACGACCGACAATACGGCCGTCGCGAGCGATTCGGCCTCCACGTTCGACCCGCTGCCGGGTGACTTCGGTTCCGAGCCTCAACCCGCCGTGCCGCCTCTCGCCGAGGACGAATACAACCCGTTCGCCGGCAGCGAGACGGTTGCGGATACGAACGCGCCGGCAGGCGATGCCAATCCGTTTGCCACGGCATCTGACGCCGGCCACGGCCAACAGACCTTCTCCGGCGATGCATCGACGCCATCGAACGACGCCGGTTCATCCCTCGGAACCGTCGACCAGGAATTCGCCGCTGCCGACAACGGCCTGACGCAAAGCGAACCCTCGTTGTCGATGGAGGATGTCACGACGAGCAGCGACGCCGATATCGTGGAACTCCCGGTGATGGACCTGTCGCAGGACGTGGCCGTCTCTGAGTCCCTGCCGGACCAGCAGTCCGAACCGGGATCGCAGTCAACTGCGGAGAACTCACCCTGGGGCGGCGCACCGGCCGGCGGTCTGGAGACTCCGGTGATCGCCGACGCCAATCCGCCGGAACTGCTGGAGCCGAACGATCCGCAGGAGATGCCGACCCTCACGCTCGGCCCGTTCGATGCCCCGGCCGAATCGCCCGAATCCAGGGAGCAGCACACGGAGCAACCGCCCGTCGCTGCGTCGTCGGATTTCGATCCGTTTCCAACGGCGACCGCCACGACCGACGTTCGCCAGCCCGCCGTGGAACCGGCGCCGGCTGAAGCCGATCCTTTCGGCGCGTCGGAGCCGACGACCGTCACGTCGCGAACCACGACGACTCAGCGCGATCCGTTCACTCCCGCGCGCGATGTCAGCCAGGCGGTCCGCGAGGACGAAGTCCTGGTGCACGATGTGACCTCCGGCGAGAACTTCTGGAGCATTGCCCAGCAGCACTATGGCGCCGGCAAGTACTTCAACGCCCTGGCGGCCTACAACCAGTCGCGGATTCCGGACCCGCGCCGTATGCGTCCAGGAATGAAAGTGCTGGTTCCGAGCAAGGACACCCTTGCGCAGCAGTATCCGCAACTGGTCTCCGGTGACAGCTCGCAGTACGTGCCGACTCCCAACGGGCCGGCCGGATTCTCGCTTGATGCCCAGGGACGGCCGCAGTTTCGGGTCGCTACAGGGGACACGTTGAGCGACATCGCCGAGAAGCACCTGGGCCGCGCCTCGCGCTGGCGGCAGGTCTACGGCATGAACCGCGATCAGTTGCCCGACGAAAACAGCCTCACGACCGGCATGATCCTCCGGCTCCCTTCCGACGCCACACAGGTCCGCATGGACCCGCCCCGCGCTCCCGGCCGATAAAAACTTGAGGCAAATCCGCCGCCAGACCTCCTATCCCGCTTGCGGTTTCGCATCATCCGCCAGGCCAGAACGCCCGATGTTCTTCCGCTTCGGAGCCGCCGTCGCACTCATCGTCGCCATCTCGCTGCTTGGCATCGCCCTGGAAAAGCGGTCGCTGTCGCTGAAGCGCGCCATCAGCCTGCAGACCTACCGCGCCGCCCAGCTGGACGAACGCCGCGTGCAGCTGCGTCTCCGCTGCGAACAACTCGGCGCTCCGTCACGCCTCCTCGAAACGCTGCCCTCCGACAACTCCCAGGCCGCACGCGAACCGCGCTCGCCACGCTAACC
>JAEUIG010000132.1 GCA_016795125.1 Planctomycetaceae bacterium
CGATGACGCCGTTCGCCGAACGCCATCCTGTCTCTGAACTGCAGGCCTTCGCATCCACCGGCACGATCGACGCGAATTTCCGCGACACGCTCGTACACGAAGCCACGCACCAGCTCGGCTTCAACATGGGACTGCACGCGAGAATCGGCGACAATCCCAGGTGGGTGGTGGAAGGCCTGGCGATGATCTTCGAGCGCAGCGCCATTGGCACCAGCGACCGACACGGCAGCGAGCGCGAACGGGTCAACGACGAGCGCTATCAATGGTTCATGCAGCGAGGCCGCACCGAACTGGTCCCGATCAAGCAGTTCCTGGCCTCCGACCGTCCGTTTGGCGCGAATACGCTCAATGCCTACAGCGAGGCCTGGGCGCTGGCGTTCTATCTGTCGGAACGCCGGCCCGGGGACTTCTCGAAGTATCTGCAGTCCATCCAGCAGCATGATCCGCTGACCGACTACACAGCCGACCAGCGCGTCGCCGACTTCCAGAAGGCGTTCGGGTCGGACATCGACTGGCTGCAGGTCGAATGGCTGCGGTTCATGGACGAACTGTAGGGAAATCTTTGACACAAAGACGCAGAGACGCGAAGGCACACAGAGAAAAAGGTGCTCCGCGGATTTGTCTCCGTACGTCTCAGTGTCTGCGTGCCTTTGTGTCGAGACTGTCACGACAAGCGGACTCCGATTGACAGCTTCCGCGAGTTCGGCGGATGATGCGGATGCGGACCGTCTCCGATCCCGCACCGGACACGCAGGATGCAACCCGCCGGCCCCCCGCTGCTCAGTGGATCGTCACCCCGCGCGGCACTTCCCGCGACGCTGCGGCTGTTGTGCGTCAGCGCGGCGGAGCCGTCCTGGACGCTGCTCGCGTTGCTGCTCGACAAGCACGGCTGCCGCGAACCGCAATTCCGGTGGTGCGACTCACTCCTGCAGGCGCTCACCGCACTCCGCGACGAGAACTTCGACTGCCTGATCATTCATGACGCCGACGCGTCCCTGCGCATCGCCGCCCTGCTCGAGGCCCTGGCCGCCGACGGCTGTACCGAACCGGTCCTGGTCCTGACGCCCCCCGGCGACGACCTGTGGCTCGCCACGTTGTGTGAGTGCGACTGCGAGATCCTCGCTTCGGCCGACGGCTGGCAGTCTCCGGCCCTCCCGCAATGGATCGCCCGCACCATCGACCGTGCGCACCTCGCCCGCGAGAATCTCCGGCTCGCCGGCGCCGATCAGCGACGCACACTCCGGGAACGCGACGAGACCGACCAGCTGCTCGAACAGCAGCGACGCATCCTGCAGGATCACGCGGAGTCATCGCCGCTGGAATCGCTGCGCACTCTCAAGACCGAGGTCGGCGACGAACTCCGCAGCCTGCCGAGCGAGGTCGTCGGCATCTACCAGGACCTGCTGCGGTCGTACGTCATGATGGGCTCGGGGGGCCTCGCGGGCGAAATCCGCAAGCTGGCACAACTCCTCGTACTCGCCGGTCTCAGCCCAGGCGCGGCGCTGCACGTGCACCTCGCGCGAGTCGAAGAACTCATCCGCGGCCTCGGCAGCCGCAGTTCCCGGCACGTGATGTCGCGGGCCGACCTGCTCGCGATGGAGCTGATGATCGAACTCGGCGAGTGCTACCGGCAGAAGTCACAGCGACGCGGCTTGGGCGACTTCGGCATCGACCTGCTGCACGAGGAATCGCTGCGGCAGAAGCAGGAGGGTTGATGGTTTATCGTTGATGGTTGATCGATGCCAACTTTCGCTGAAAGCGTTCGAGGCCCTTCGACTTCGATCCACGATCAACCCTAAACCGTCAACGCCTACTTGATCTCGAAGATCGCTTCGACCTCCACTGCCGCCCCGGTCGGCAGCGCGGCGAAGCCCAGCGCACTACGAGCGTGAAAGCCGTCGCCGGTCTTGCCATACAACTCGTGCAGCAGGTCCGACGCGCCGTTGATCACCAGGTGCTGGTCGGTGAAGTCCTCCGCTGAGTACACGCAGCCCAGCAGCTTGAGAACCCGCAGGCCGTCCAGTGTGCCGTGGGACGCCTTCACCGAGCGGAGAATCTTCACGGCGCAATCTCGCGCCGCTGCATACCCTTGCTCGACCGTCAGCCCCTTGCCGAGCACTCCTTTCTGATCACTGACATGCCCGCTGGTGATCAGCAGGTTGCCGGTGCGAACGCACAGGTTCAGGTAGCCGGGCGTCTGTGCGGGAAGCGTAATGCCGAGTTCGACGGCTTTTTGTTCAGGTGTCATTTCGATTTTCGATTCTGGATTTTGGATTGGTCGATCAACGATAGACGATCAACCATCAACCCCTCAGATCTTCGTCGCCGTAAACCCGCCATCCACGATGATGTTCGCTCCCGTGAGGAAGCTGCCGGCGGCGTTGGACGCCATCAGCAGGATCGCAGCGCCGAGTTCCTGCGGCTCGCCAAAGCGGCCGACGGGGGTGTGCTGCATGATGTTCTGCACGCGGTCCGGCGTGAGCACCTTGCGGTTCTGCTCGGCCGGAAAGAAGCCGGGCGACAGCGCGTTGACGCGAATTCTCTTCGGTCCCCATTCACGGGCGAGATTCTGCGTCAGGCTGATGACCGCCGCTTTTGTGGCGGAGTACGTGAACACGCGCGACAACGGCGTATTGGCGGAGATGGACGCGATGTTGATGATCGAACCGGGCGTCTTCCGCTCGATCATGTACCCGCCGAAAATCTGGCAGGCGATCAGGATGCTCCGCATGTTCACATCGATGATCCGGTGCCATTCGTCGTCGGTGATGTCGAGGAACGGCGTCGGCGAATTGGTCCCCGCCCCGTTGACCAGAATGTCGCACGCCCGGTCGCTGGCCTTGAGATGATCGACGACGGCATGCAGCGACAGGCGGTTCGTCGAATCCGCAGGAAGCGGCTCCGCTGAGCCGCCGGCCTGCTGAATCCGCTCGACCGCCGCCTGGCAGGTATCCGCGTTCCGGCCGACGACAATCACGTGCGCCCCGGCACCCGCCAGCGCATCACAAAACGCCCCGCCCAAAGTGCCGTTACCGCCAATGACGACCGCCGTTTTGCCGGTAAGTTCGAAGAGCGAGGAGACGTACTGGGAAGCGCTGGACATCGAGTGCTGCATGCTCAGAGGTACGGAACGCCGATGACGCGGATTAAAGAGGATTTTCGCAGATGGGACAATGAAGCGGAGGGGCAAAGGGGCAGAGGATCACCCCTCGATAAACTCCAGTTTGACCGGCTCCGGAATCAGCCCTGCTTCATAACCGCGTTGCAGCAGCGTCGCGACCGCCTCGCGGCCGCGCGGGCCGAAGTCGATGGTCCAGTCGTTGACGTACATGCCGACGAACTTGTCCGCCTGCTGCTGATCGAGGTCGCGGCCGTACTGCAGTGCGTGCCGGAGCGCATCGTCGCGATGCGCGAGGCCGTACTCGATGCTCTGCTTGAGCAGCGATGTGACTTCCTGCATGGCGGCCGGTCCGAGATCGCGGCGGATGGCGTTGCCTCCCAGCGGCAGGGGGAGACCGGTTTCCTGCATCCACCATTCGCCGAGATCGACAACCAGGTGCAACCCCTGGCTGGCATACGTGAGCTGGCCTTCGTGGATGATCAGGCCCGCGTCGGCTTCGCCCCGCTCGACGACGTTGAGAATCTCGTCAAACGGGCACACGACGTAGTTGAACGCGCCGGCCGATCCGCTGGCGTGCGGCTCCACCGCGGCGCGCGGATGCGGCAGCTTGCCGCCGAGGCACAGATTGAGCGCGAGGAAGGCCGTCGTCAGCGTGCCGGGGACGGCGATCGTCATTCCGCGAAGCTGATCGATTGTCTTCGGCTCGCGGGTGACGACCATCGG
>JAEUIG010000148.1 GCA_016795125.1 Planctomycetaceae bacterium
GCTGACGGCGTTGCAGGCACACGCCGGCGGGTCCGTCATGGGCCTCGATTGGCGCTGTGATCTGGCGGAGTCACGCCGACTGCTGGGACCGTACAAGGCGGTGCAGGGGAACCTCGATCCGCTCACGCTGATGGCGGACCAGGACGTTCTGGAAGCCAAAGCCGGCGCGGTGCTGCACGCCGGCGGCCACTTCAGCGAGCCGGGGGGTTTAGCCCCCCGGTCCCCCGGCCACATCTTCAATCTCGGCCACGGCGTCCTGCCCGGCACACCGGTAGAGAACGTGAAGCGGCTGGTGGAGTTCGTGCACGAGTGGTGAGCGCGAAACGCAAGCGGCGGGGTTGAACCCCGCCGCTCACCGTCGCTCGATTGCGGTTTCGCGGCATCACACGGTCAGCAGCTGCCGGATCATCATGATCGCAGCGGGGCCGACGAGCACCACGAAGATGCCGGGGAAGATGAAGAGCACCAGCGGGAAGATCATCTTCACGGCGGTCTGAGCGGCTTTTTCTTCGGCCATCTGGCTGCGCTTGATGCGCATGCTGTCTGACTGCACGCGGAGTGCCTGGGCCACCGACGAGCCGAACCGGTCGGCCTGGATCAAGATGGCGACGAGGGCCTTCATGTCATCGACGCCGGTGCGGATGCCGAGGTCGTGCAGCACTTCGCGGCGCGGACGACCCATCTGCAGCTGCAGGTTGGCGAGGTTCAGTTCGTTGCAGACGTCGGGGGCGGAATCGGCCAGTTCTTCCGCGACGCGCCGCATGGCGGCGTCGAGCCCGAGACCGGCTTCCACACACACGACAAGCAAGTCGAGCGCATCGGGCAGTGACAGGAAGATGCGGTCCATCCGCTGCTTGCGCAGGATGCGGACGATGATGCCGGGCATGTAGAAGCCGAGTCCGCCGCCGATGACCAGCGACGTCAGGCCGCTGGTGTTCATGCCGTATTTGAACGCGCCGAAGCCGCCGCCAAAGAACACGCCGGCGACGAGGCAACCCAGTTTGATCGCGAGGAAGAAGGTCGGCGCGTTGGGCGAATTGTAGCCGGCGTTGGAGAGGCGAACCTTGAGCGCGTTCTCTTCCAGTTCGGTCTTGGGCTGCAGGACCTTGGACAGGGCGGGCGCGGCCTTCTTGAGCGCGCCGCCGACGCCGCCGGCATTCTTGCCGGATGCGTTCTGTGCCCGGCGTGTCGGGTCCTTCAGCTCGTCCAGACGTTCGCTGGCGCGATTTTCCTTGTCGCCGAACATACCGAGGATCGCCCACACGGCGAGCGAGATGCCGAGGAAGACGGCGACGGGGACGATGTAGTTGAGGTCCATGAGAGGGTCTAGGGTCTAGGGCTGAGGGTCTAGGGCCGAAGGACAGGTATCTGGGAACTGATCCCTAGACCCTGGACTCTGGACCCTCGACCATTCTCACACTTTGATGGCGATGATTTTCTTGATGCAGACGGCGCCGAGGACCTGCAGGACCGCGGCGACGGCGACCATTTTGCGACCGATTTCGTCGGTGAACAGCAGCATCACGTACTCGGCATTAAGGTGCCAGACGGCGAAGAACAGACAGATGGGGAGCGCCATCAGCACGATGCCGGAGATACGGCCTTCGCCGGTGAGCGCCTGCACCTGTCCCTGAATGCGGAATCGTTCGCGGACGATGTGTCCGATTTTGTCGAGGATTTCGGCCAGGTCGCCGCCCGCCTGCCGCTGGATCGAGACCGCCGTGCAGAAGAACTGGAAGTCCATATTGGGCATCCGCTTGTACATGCTCTTGAGAGCCTGCTCGATCGGAATGCCGAGGTTCTGTTCTTCGAAGGCCATCCCGAACTCCTTGGCGACGGGATCCGGCATTTCGGACACGACGAGATTCAAACCAGACGCGAGCGAGTGGCCGGAGCGCAGGGCTCGGGCGATCAGTTCCATGGCGTCGGGCAACTGCTGGGCGAACTTTTTGAAGCGGCGTTTGCGCCGCCAGAACATCCACATCAGCGGCATGACGCCGAAGGTGAGAGCGAATACGGGATACAGCGGGATCGGCGTACGCGAAACGAAAGCGGCGAAAACGCCGATGGTGGCGGCGATGACGGAGATCATGCAGAAGAACTCCGGCTTCATGGGGGAGTCCGCCTGCACGAACAGCAGCTTGAGGTTGTCGTAGCGTTCGAAGATTTTCGACGCGATGCCGGCCAGTCCCTGGAGGCCTTCCTTGAGGAGGGCGTCCTTGGTGACGGTGTTCTGCTCGCGGACGGCGGCCTTCTTGCCGGCCAGGATGTCGAGGCGGTCCTCGATCGCGTCGCCGCCATTGCTGCGGAACAGCATGGCCAGCGCGGCAACCAGTCCGGTGACGCCGACGAAAGCGGCCAGTGAGATGATGGTGGGGTTCATGGCGTGTGAGGCAGCGAGTGAAAGCTTTGACGGACGTACGAAGGAATTGAACAGGAGGAAACAGAGAGAACGGAGAACGTGGAGTCGGACGTCACTTGCGGGCGATGCCGCTTTTCTGATTCATGCGATCGGCGTTAACGGGAGAGCTCGAGTCAATCCAGAAGCGAAGCCTGCTGTTGCCTCCTCCGTTTTCTCTGTTGCCTCCTGTTTTTTTATTCCGAATGCGCGACTAGTGCCCCAGGCGGCGGGCGCCGAACAGGTTGGCCGGGAGGCGGACGCCGGCGGATTCGAGCCGGTGCATGAACGACGGGCGGACGCCGGTCGACTCGAAGTGGCCGAACGATCGGCCTTCCTCGTCGATGCCGTCCTGTTTGAACAGGAAAATGTCCTGCATGATGATTGTGTCCTGCTCCATGTTGAGCACTTCGGTCAGATGCGTGACCTTACGCGGACCACCCTGCAGACGGCTGGCCTGGATGATGAGATCGACGGCGGACGAGAGCTGGTGACGGATGGCCTTGAGCGGAAGTTCCGCTCCGCCCATGGTGACCATCGTCTCAATACGGGAGACGGCGTCGCGCGGGTTGTTGGCGTGGACGGTGGTCATCGATCCTTCGTGGCCGGTGTTCATGGCCTGCAGCATGTCGAGCGTTTCGGCGCCGCGGCATTCGCCGATGATGATGCGGTCGGGCCGCATACGCAGGGCGTTCTTGACCAGGTCGGTGGCCGTGATCTGCCCCTTGCCTTCGATGTTGGCCGGGCGGGTTTCGAGCCGCAGCACGTGCTCCTGCTGGAGCTGAAGTTCGGCCGCGTCCTCGATGGTCACAACGCGCTGGTCGTTCTGGATGAAGCTCGACAGCGTGTTGAGCAGGGTCGTTTTACCGGAACCGGTGCCGCCCGAGATGATGATGTTGAGGCGGGCCTTGATGGCGCCTTCGAGCAGCATCACCATTTCCGGGGTGAACGCGCCGAACCGCAGCAGGTCTTCGAGGGCCAGCGGCTTCGATCCGAATTTACGAATCGTGAGCGACGGTCCATCGAGGGCGAGCGGCGGGATGATGGCGTTAAGACGCGAGCCGTCCGGGAGACGGGCGTCGACCATCGGCGAGGTTTCGTCCACGCGTCGCCCGACGCGGGAGACGATGCGGTCGAGAATCTGCAGCAGGTGTTCGTCGTCGCGGAAGGTGACGTTGGAGCGCTGGATGCGCCCCTTTTTTTCCACGAAGACGTTCTTGGGTCCGTTGATCATGATGTCGGCGACGCCCTCTTCCTTCATCAGGATTTCGAGGGGACCGAAGCCGAAGGTTTCGTCGAGGACTTCTTCAATCAGCCGCTCGCGTTCCGAGCGGTTGAGGAGGGGGTTTTCGGTGTCGCACAGGTGCTCGACGACGAGGCGGATCTCGCGTCGGAGCGTATCGCCTTCGAGTTCGCCAAGGCGCGACAGGTCGAGCTTGTCCACGAGCTTGCCGTGAATCAAACGCTTGAGCTGTTCGAACTCGTCCTTGGAGGATTCGACGCGGCGATTGCGATTGGCAGCAGGAGGGGGAGCCATCGTGGTGCAGTTCTCTGAGGTCGCGAATGAGGGGCCGAAGTCGGATACCCCTGGAATCGGGGCGTCCGCGCCGGGGAGGAATCGGGACAAGGCGTGATGCCGTCCCGGCGCAGAGCAGCGCGCATTCCACCCGGTTCTCTGACGAAGGGTAGGTCAGGATTTGGAGAAGCAGCGCCCGTGCATGACCGCGTGTTGAGAAATCGCGACACGTGCGGCGAGCGGGCCGGACGTGTGGACTATGCCGTCCGCAACGGTTAGGAGTTTTGACACAAAGCCGCGAAGTCACGAAGACGCGCAGAGGTAAGGAGAATTGAAACTTCTATCTCCGTGCGTCTTCGTGCCTCTGCGGCTTTGTGTCGAGTTTCTGGATCACCAAAAGGAAAACCGCCGTGGCGAGGTTCGCCACGGCGGTTGAGAACATTCGATTTATGTGATCCGCGTTTTCAGCGGGAGGCGACTTCGGTCTTGGCTTCCCAGATCGACTGATCGTCTTCGTTGGGCTTTTCGAGGGTGATCTGGGACTCGGTGATCTCGATTACCTCGTACTCCAGAGTGCTGCCCCAGTCCTTGACGAGGCGGGCCACCTTTTCCGGGGGAGAGCCACCCAGAACAGTGTGCTTCATCACGCCGTCCTGCACCGTCCAGGTGAGTTCGAGCGACAGCGACTTGCCGTAGCGGAGGGCCGCGAGACGGTTGAGGGTCACCTGCAGGTTGGCGGTGCCGTCGGAATTGTTCGTCAGTTCCTGGGTGCCGAAGGCCTTGGTCGTCCAGGTGCCGACGAGCTGGTCCCGCAGGGCCAGATCCCGCTGGGAGATGGCGTTCCCGGAGCAGAAGCAGGTTCCGAGGGCCAGGACGGCGGCCGCGGCAAGGGTCCGCAGACCGTTCGTGGCGAGCACTCGGCGGGAAGTCATGGCAGGCGTCCGTGCGAAAGCGTTGGTGGTCTTCATCGGTCGGCTCCGGTCAGAGGTCTCAGCAGTGATGACGCTTTCACCAGCGGACGCAACCTGCAGGTGTTACGCAGTTCTTTTCTGACATTCTGCGCAATTCTGCGGATTGCGCTTGAGGGAGCGCTTGTTCTCAGCACGCAAGACAGGGCGTTCTGACGCACCGGCGTCCTGCGGGCCACATTCATCGCAACCAAGACGTTTCCAGACAATCACTTAGGGGATTCGGAGTCGGCGGAGGCGGCCACGACTCGGACGATCAACGCAGGTCTTGACAGGGTGTCGCTTGGGCGGGAGGCGTTGGGGGCAGGACCGGCGGGGACGCCCATTATGAACGATCAGTCCACGGCGTGAACCCTGCCGGCCCTGCTATTTCGAAGTTTTCGGCAATCAACACAACCCATTCCCTTAAAGCGACTTATGGTGCACGCCCAATTCTTCGCGGGTAGGGGCATTTGTTGGTGTACTTGCCGTGCACGACGCGTCTATAATCCCTCAGAAGGTGCCAGCACATGGATGCCTTCGGTCGCTACCTCTTGCCAGATTAGAGGTTGCGATGCAGCTCACCCCTTGGAAGTGATCGGCCGCCAGGCCGGTCATCCTGCCCCGAATGACGCTTCCTGCGAACAGCCGGCACGGCGCTGTCGCCGCCTGGCTTGGCTTGATCCTGATCGCCGCGGGTTGTGCTGATCCCGTCGGCGTGACGACCTACACGGTCGAAAACGTGTCCGCTGAGCGCCCCCGCGTTGCAGCGTCGGCCGCGCCCGGTCAGGCCTGGTTCTTCAAGCTGATGGGCCCGGAGACCGAAGTCCAGCAGGAAGCGGACGCCTTCGCGCGGCTGATGGCCTCGGTGCGGTTCGACCAGAGCGGCAGCCCCGCCTGGGAGACTCCGTCCGGCTGGACGGAACGCCGGGAGAACGGGATGCGGTTTGCCACGCTGGTGCGTGACGGGAGCGAACCCCCGCTGGAACTGGCCGTGAGTGCTTTGCCGTCGGACGATCCGGGCAGCGACGCGTATCTGAAGTCGAACATCGACCGCTGGCGTGGCCAGGTCGGCCTGTCGCCGTACGCCGGAACGGACTGGAAACAGCGCGCGATCGAGACCCAGGAAATCCGCGAAGTGGATGGAGCGGCCGGACGAATTGTGCTCGTGCAGCT
>JAEUIG010000150.1 GCA_016795125.1 Planctomycetaceae bacterium
TTTCATGTCGAGCGGTTTTGCCAACGATCTGACGACCGGACCGGCAACGATGCGCGGCCGGGACTGGCCGTGCCTGCACCAGTTCTGCGTGTTCATGGAAAACCGCGTCGGGCGGCTGCACGACATGTTCCGGCAGGTCGAACGCCATGACCTGCGGATTGTCGGGCTGAGCGTGGTCGATTCCGTTGATTTCGCCGTGGCTCGCGTCATCCTGGACAATTCCGAGCGCGGACGCGAATTGTTCCAGCTCGCTGGCCTGACGATCACCGAAACGGACGTCGTCGGCGTCGAGTTGCCGGCAACGCCGCAGCCGTTCGTGAGCATCTTCACCGCACTGGTCTCGGCGGAGCTGAACATCCATTACACGTACCCGCTGCTGCGTCGCCGCAACGGGCGCGGCGCCATCGTGCTGCATGTGGATGATGTCGACCAGGCGACGCAGATTCTGACGACCGCCGGCTTCCGCTTGCTGACCGAAGCCGATCTGCTCGACGACGACGAATACCTGTAGTGCTTCGACCGCTGGCATTCTTCAGGAAATCGACGCAAAGGCACAGAGGCTCAAAGACGCGCCAAGAGCCTGTCCGAGAACTGCAAACCAGCCGGGTGGCCGGGGTTGGAGCAACGCGAAACCCCGGCGAACACACACCGGGGCTTCCCTTCGGTCCAGCCCCGGCCACCCCTTTCCGGTTTTCGGATAGGCTCTGAGAAAGCATGGCAAGTTGTTGCGCGCCGCTATGCGGGGACATGCACCCACAACTTGACCAAGACGTGCGTGCGGAGATTGCCCACTTCCATGCGCTTTTCTCAGCGCCTTCGGGCGCTTTGCGTCGATCTCCGACGTTCAGAGGCAGGCCCCCCTACGCTTCGCAGCGTTCGGTGAACTTCACGGCGGCCTTCTGCGTGTCGAAGGTGGGCCAGCGGTCGGCGAGCTTCATCGCCGTGAGCACCTGCTGCATGTCGGGCGACAGCGAGCAGACGGCGAACACGCCGCCCCGTTCACGCACGCGCTCAGCGACCTGGCTGACGGCGCCGATCATGATGCTGCCGAAATACTGGGACCCGCCGAGGTCAATGACGACCCGCGGCTGGGGGAGGGCGTTCACCCGGCTGAGCAGGTCGTTGACGGCGGCTGCGACGTCCACATCGCGAAAACTGATCGCATCGCCGGCCGGAGAAATGACGAGCACTCCCTTCGTCTCGTTGACGGAGAAAATCAACTGGGCTCGGCTCATAACCTGCTCCCGCTGCGAACGACGACCGCCCGCGAAGCGGGTCAATTGGCGCCGGCCGTCTGGAACCGCTCGTCGTAGAGGCGGGCCACGTCGGCCGCCGTCACGGTGATTTCCCGCGTGAACCCGGTGTGCGACCGCTCGTAGGCCACCTTGCCGGCAAGGTGCGGCTTGCGATGAATCGCCTCCGCCAGCCAGGCCTTGTCGGCGGCGCTGAGGTTCTGGACGTCGTCCCCCCAGAAGGTCCGCGTCTCAACGACGAGCGAATCCACTCGTGGATCAAACTTGTTGTAAGCAGCCATACCGGAACGATTGCCAGAGCCAGACAGGCGCGCCATCGGACGGCGCGCGCAGGATATCCGGCGGCAGTATAGCGATTCGCCGGCCGCAAACCAGCGGAGCGACACGAGCGACGGGCCGCTCCCGGCGTTATTGCGCCGATTTCATGTCCGGCCGCAGCCGGCGTGCATCGCGCAGGTAGACGTGCACCATGTCGGCGGCCGACTTGTCGGTGTTGACATGGAGCAGGATGCGGATGCACCTGGCCATGCCGCCGGGGACGTCGATCTCGGTCGCACACAGGAGGGGCACGCGGTGCATCCCCAGTTCGCGGGCGGCTTCGGCCGGGAAAGCCGCGTTCAGGTCGGCCGTCGTTGTGAAAATTGCCGAGACGATCTCGTCGAAATCCGTCAACTGGTTGGCGCGCAGCAGCTCCTGCAGCAGTTCGCCTGTCGCCTGCAGAATGCTGGGGGCCGAGTTCTCGGCGCAGTTGATGGCGCCGCGCAATCCTCGAACGGGCATGGACGTCTGTCTGTGAGGGCGAGCCGCGCCCGCTCCGGCGATTTCCGTGCTGCCGCTGACCTTCGCGGCGCGGGGGAAGTCGTGCAGCCGGGTGAGTGTACTCAAACGCGACGCACGAGGCACGTTCGCCGGAACAACCAGAATCGCGCGCCGTCCAGGCGGCACTGGAATGCCGACTTGCGTGACCGGCAGACGCTGTTCCTGCCGAACGCCCCCAGCGAGTTCGGCTGTGCACGGCGCAGCGACCCGGCTGGCCAAGAACACCACAAGGACGCAACACTCGCTGTCAAAACAGGTTACAACTCAACAACTCCCTGACGACAGGACAAAAGCGGGATTGCCGATCTGAGCAGAATCGGTTACAAATCCCGCCCGCGCGCCGGCCCCTGCCGGCGGCAGAATTCGGAAGGGATTCCGATGGTCACCATGAATGCGGGCCAGATCGCTGCGCTGGTCGGGGGCGACCTGCACGGCGACGCCCATCGCCAACTCACCGACATCGCGCCGCTCCAGGACGCCGGCCCCGAACACGTCGCGTTCGTCGCCTCCGACAAGCAACTGCGCACATTGTCGAATTCGCACGCCGGCGTGGTGCTGCTGGCTCGCTCGATCCTCGAACAGACGCCGCTGAACCTGCCGTCGGTCATCATCGCGGTCGACGATG
>JAEUIG010000172.1 GCA_016795125.1 Planctomycetaceae bacterium
TTCAAAGTACCGGCGGTTGTGGGTGCCGGTGAGTGCGTCGAAGGTCATCATTTCATAGATGGCCTCGTGATACTGCACTTCGATGTCGTCGGCCGACAGGAATTTGAAGATGTGGTTGCCGACGCGGATCCGGTCCCCCGGAAACAGCGGCTGTTCCGAGGCTTTGACTTCGTTGACGTAAGTGCCGTTCAGGCTGCCGCGATCGATGATCCGCCAGCCCCGTTCCGTGACTTCCAGCATCGCGTGGACACGGGAGATAAAGTCGTCCGTGACTTCAATGTTGCACTGAGCGTCGCGGCCAATCGTCATTCGTGGACCGCGCAGCTCAACCAGGGAGGCGCTGGCAGAAGCCGGGTAGATCTGCACCAGCGACGCCTTTGTTTCCGGCCGCGCATGAATCATCGCGGCCAGGTCGTCGTTGCCGAAGATTGTCGCAGTGCTGGTCATAAACAAGCCCGGTCGTGCCCGCGATCGGTTCCCCGTCGCAGATTCCTGAAGAAGCTGTGGTCTCGGAACACTAGGTTCACGCCGTCGCCAATGTTGGGAAAACCCGGTCGGCGGCCGTAAACTGTCGGGCATTGTGTCGTAATTGGCGGGGGATTCGGATTGTCACCAACTGGACAGATCCGTTCCCGTTCGGCCCGATTCCTACGATCGCTGCAATCGGAACTTCCGCGACACCACCCGGGCCGCCGGACGCGGAATTGACGGGAAAGCATCCATGACCAGAACGCCCGTTGCGGCAACGCTGCTGTTGATGTTCGCGGTCCCGTCACACGCGGCCGACCGGCCGAATGTCGTCCTGCTCATTACGGACGACCAGGGCTACGGCGACATCGGCGCCCACGGCAACACGATGCTCAAGACCCCCACGCTCGATCGGCTGCACGGCCAGAGCGTGCGACTGACGGATTTTCACGTCGATCCGACCTGTTCGCCGACCCGTTCGGCGTTGATGACCGGCCGGTACTCCACTCGGACCGGGGTCTGGCACACGATTGCCGGCCGCTCGTTGATGGACCCGGGCGAAATCACCCTGGCGGAGGTTTTCGCCGCCAACGGCTATGCCACGGGACAGTTCGGGAAATGGCACCTGGGGGACAATTATCCGCTGCGGCCGCAGGACCAGGGCTTCGCGCGGACGCTGCATCATCGAGGCGGCGGCATCACGCAGTCCCCCGATTTCTGGGGGAACGACTACTTTGACGACACGTACTGGGGCGAGGACGGGGCGCCGCATCCTGCGACCGGCTACTGCACCGATGTGTGGTTCGCGGCCGCGCAGGAGTTCATTCGGGAGCACCGCGACGGACCTTTCCTCTGTTACGTCGCGACCAACGCTCCCCACAGCCCGTATTTCGTTGCAGAGAGCTACAGGCAGCCGTACCTCGCTGCCGGAGTTTCGGAGCCGATGGCCTCGTTTTACGGGATGATCGCGAACTTCGATGAGAACCTCGCGCGCCTGCTGGCGACGCTCGACGAATTGCAGATTGCCGACAACACCCTCCTGATCTACATGACCGACAACGGCAGCGCCGCGGGATGGGCGCCGAACGGCCCCGCCGGTGCGTGGACCGGTTTCAATGCTGGCATGCGCGACCGGAAGGCCTCGGAGTACGACGGCGGGCATCGGGTGCCGTTCTTCGTCCGCTGGCCAACGGGCGGCATCGGCGGGGGACGGGACGAAGACCTGCTCGCCGCGCACATCGACGTTCTGCCGACTCTCGTCGAACTGTGCGGCCTGACATCGCCGCCGCATCGCGCGTGGGACGGAGTGAGCCTCGCGTCAGTGCTGCGAGGCGACGACGGCGGACCATCGGCACGCACACTGTTTGTGCACTCGCAGCGGCTGGAACGGCCGGAGAAGTGGCGCAAGTGTGCGGTGCTGACCGAACAATGGCGACTCGTGAACGGAGTTGAGTTGTACGATGTCGTACCGGACCGGGGACAAAAAACGGATGTTGCGAGTTCCCACCCCGATGTCGTGAGTACGTTGCGATCGGCGTACGATCGCTGGTGGGAAAGCCTGGAGCCGGTGTTCGATGACGAGGTCCGCATCGGCCTGGGACATGCGTCGGCAAATCCGACCTTGTTGTGCTGCCACGACTGGCATGGCGAGCCGATTCCGGTGAACCAGGACACGGTCGCGAAAGATCCGGCGCAGAACGGCTACTGGTCGGTCGATGTCCGCGAAGCCGGCCGGTACGAGTTCCGGCTGCGTTCGCGCCCGCCGGGCACGATTCAGCCGATCGATGCAACGACTGCGACGCTGCGACTCGGCGACGTTGAGCGGACAATTGCTGTGCCGTCGGGCGCCGACGAAGCCGTGGTGTCGGTGGACCTTACGGCCGGGCCGGCGCATCTGGCGACCGAGATTTCGGGAGGTTCGCGGCCGGCACGCGGCGCGTACTACGTGGAGGTCCGTCGAGTGTCCGAATGAAGTGCGCGGCCCTTGTTGACGGTTCAGGAGGCGGCCACTACCGTGGTCGGTCTGAACGGCAGGCGTGCCGACCGAACTCCTCTTTCCGCACGGCGGATTGCGTTTGACGCGAGAGTTCGTCTGGATCCCCTGCAGTTTGCCGCCGGCTCCGGCCGGCGGTTCCCGCCCTCGTAGTTTGTCCTCATGTTTGAGCGTCTCGGCAGATTCGTCAGCCGCTGGCCCTTGCCGATTGCGGCCGCATGGATCGTCGTGTCCATCGTGACGCACGCGACATCGCCGGATTGGTCCCGCGTGGCGCAGCAGGGCGAGTTTGCCTTCCTGCCGGCAGATTCGCTGAGCAGGGAAGCCGAAGAGCTGTACCGCCAGGCCTTTCATCCCCCCGAGGCCGCCGCCGAAGCGGGAAACAACGCCCGGCAGGACATCCTCGGCAGCAATGTCGTCATTGTCGTGCAGCGGGAGGATCTGGCGGAGGGGCTGACTGAGGCCGATTTCCAGTTCATCTCGTCGGTCCTGAACCCGGGGCTGCAGGCCATTCGGATCACGACGGGACCGGGCTTTGCCACCGGCGACCAATCGGCCTATGTGCACGACTTTCTGCGCGGGGTCGTGGACGATCTGCAATCGGCCGGTGATCCACTGGAAATGGAGGAGGTCGCCGCCGCCGTCCATCAGAATGCCGGCGATTCGGAGGACGCTCCGCGCGTGCTGCCCGCCGAGGAGATGATCGCTTCCGGAGTCTGGACCTACGCAGCGAAGCCCATTGGTCCGCTGCTCATCAGCCACGACAAAAAGTCCACGTTGCTGGTCGTCCAGGTCGAAGCGGAGTTCCTCGACCGCAAGCACATGCTGCTGCTGGAGCGGATCGAGGGGTTCCTGAACGACGTCACGCAGCATCGCGCCGACTACCCCGAATCGCTGCGCGTGCCGGCCAATCTCGACCTGGCCATCAGCGGGTCGGCGACCGTCGGCCGCGACATGCTCGATGCGGAAAAGAAAAGCACACAAAATACGGAGCTCTATACCAAGGTCCTCGTCATCGTGCTGCTGCTGCTGATCTACCGCGCGCCGATGCTGGTGGTGATTCCGCTGATGACCGTCGGCCTGACGACCGACCTGACGATCGCGCTGCTGCGGCACATGGCGATTGCCGGCTGGATCAACGTGTTTTCCGGGCTGGAGATCTACGTCACGGTCGTGGTGTATGGCGCGGGCGTCGACTTCTGCCTGTTCCTGATTTCGCGGTACAAGGAGGGACTGGACGCCGGCGCGACGTTCGGGGACGCGGTGGTCGACTCCATCTCCAAGGTCGGTCTGGCGCTGGCCTGCAGCGCGGGCACCAGCATTGCGGGCATCGGGATGATGATGTTCGCGCAGTTCGGCAAGTTTCCCCAGGCGGGATTCTCGATTTCGTTTGGACTGTTCATCGTCCTGTGCTGCGCACTGACGTTCACGCCGGCCCTGCTGCGGCTGACGCAGCGCTTCGCATTCTGGCCGGATGTTCGCCGCGAGCGGATTTCGCCGCAGGAAGGCTGGATTCCGGAGAGCAGCCCGCTGGCGTTCCTGTCGCGTTCCCCGCGTTGGACCAAACAACTGTGGGAGTGGGTGGCGGGGGTCATCGAACGTCGTCCCGGGACCGTGTTCGTCACCACAGTCGCCCTGATGACGCCGTTCGCGATTGTCGGCGTGCTCAACTACAACCGGCTGAGCTACGGATTGTTGACCGAGTTGCCGCCTGATGTCACCAGCGTGGTGGGGGCAGAAGCCGTCAAGGATCACTTCCCCGCCGGTATGACGGGCGTCACGTCCGTGCTGCTGAAGAATGACGATTTCAAGCTGGCGGGCCGGGCGGGCGTGTCCAGGGGCGAACAGCTGGCCCGGGAAATCACGAACCGGTTGATGGACAGAGCCTCCGAACTTGGCCTGGCGGATGTCCGCAGCCAGAGCGCACCGCTGGGAACCACGCGTGCGGACGACATGCCGGACGACATCGCCTCGAAAGGCGTGGCCCGTAATCTCGCACAGCGCGAATATGTCAGCACGTCCGGTCCGCTGTCCGGAAAGGTGATGCGGCTCGACCTGGTGTTCGACGTCGATCCCTTCACTCCGGAGACCATCAGCCGGCTCACGCATGCCGAAGCGGCGGTTCGCACGGCGCTGCGCGACATTGCCGGCTCCGTGGAGGAAGGGGACTCAAAAGCCGAGTTGTACCAGTCGCTGCCGGACATGACGCAGGTCCGGATGCTCGGCGCCACCGCGAGCCTGCGGGACCTCAAGAAAGTCACCGATCGCGACCGCGTGCTGATCGCCATCCTGGTGACTGTCGCGGTGTACTTTGTGCTGATCACCCTGCTGGGGCGACCGGCCATCAGTCTCTACCTGATTGCAACGGTGCTGTTCAGCTTCCTGGTCACACTCGGGGTGACGCATGCCGTGTTCTGGCTGCGGGCGCCTGCGACGTATTCGGGCGTGGACTGGAAGGCGCCGATTTTCGTATTCACGATCCTCGTCGCCATGGGTGAGGACTACAACGTCCTCCTGATGGCGCGGGTCGATGAAGAACAGCGCATACATGGGCCGGCCAAAGGAGTCCTGGTCGCCCTGATGAGAACCGGCTCCATCATTTCCAGTTGCGGCATCATCATGGCGGGGACATTCGCCTCGCTGATGACCGGCACGCTGATGGGTATCATCCAACTCGGGTTCGCGCTGGCATTCGGCGTCCTGCTGGACACGTTCGTCGTCCGCCCGATCCTCGTGCCCAGCTACCTGGTGCTGCTGTATCAGGGGGGCTTCGGCCGCTTCGGCCGCTGGCTGGGCTATGCGGAGCTTCCGCCGCCGATTCCAGCGGGGTCCATGGAATCGCATTCCAGCGGGCCATCCGGTCCGCATCGGCATCCCGAGCCGGAAACGCCAGCGGGCACATCGCAGCCCACGGGTGAAGACCGGCAGGGTCAATGACTCGATCGGCAATCGGTGCCATGGCGGCTGCCGCAGGTCGACACTGTGGTGCGCCGACGACTGGTGCAGTTGTCCGGCCGTTCCTCAGAAGTCCGCGCTCTTCGGCGTGCGCGGGAACGGGATCACGTCCCGGATGTTCTGCATGCCGGTCAGCAGCAGCAGCATGCGCTCGAGGCCGAGGCCGAACCCGGCATGGGGGACCGTGCCGTAGCGGCGCAGATCGAGGTACCACCAATAGTCGTTGGGGACGAGGCCGGTTTCGCGCATGCGGAGTTCGAGCATGTCCAGCCGGTGCTCGCGCTGGCTGCCGCCGATGATCTCGCCGACACCCGGGACGAGCACGTCCATGGCGCGGACGGTTTTGCCGTCGTCGTTGCAGTACATATAGAAGGGCTTGATCGAACGCGGATAGTCGTACACGATGATCGGCTGCTTGAAATGCTGCTCGGTCAGAAACCGTTCGTGTTCCGCCTGCAGGTTCTGCCCCCAGCCGACCGGGTATTCCCATTCGCGCCCGACCGAACTGAGAATGTCGACCGCCTCGGTGTAGGAAACGCGCTTGAACTCGTGGTCGAGGATGTGCTTCAGCGTCGCGAGCACGTTCTGGTCGATGCGCTCGTTGAAGAACTGCATGTCTTCCGGGCAGTGTTCCAGCGCATCGGCGATCAGGTGTTTGATGAAGTCTTCCGCGAGCTGCATGTCGTCCGGCAGCTCGTAGAACGGCATCTCGGGCTCGATCATCCAGAACTCCGCCAGGTGCCGCGGCGTGTTCGAGTTTTCGGCCCGAAACGTCGGTCCGAACGTGTAACACGGTCCGACCGACGTGGCGTAGGTTTCCGCTTCGAGCTGCCCGCTGACGGTCAGCGCGGCGCGCTTGCCGAAGAAGTCGGCGGAATAGTCGAGTGAGGAGTGTCCAGTGACGAGTGACAAGGGAGTGCCTTCCCCTTGACCCTCAGCCCGAGCCCCTTGGCCCCCTCTTTCCCCTGTCCCCTGACCCCCGACCCCTCCCGCCAGCGTCGTCACCGTGAACATTTCTCCAGCTCCTTCGCAGTCGCTGGTTGTAATGATCGGGGTGTGGACGTAGACGAAGCCGCGGGACTGGTAGAAGTTGTGGATCGCATAGCTGACGCGGCTGCGGACGCGGGCGATCGCGCCGAACGTGTTGGTCCGCGGGCGGAGATGCGCGATCTCGCGGAGGAACTCGAACGAGTGCCGTTTCTTCTGCAGCGGGTATTTCTCGGCGTCCGCTTCGCCGACGAGTTCCAGCGTGCGGGCGTGGAGTTCAATCCGCTGTTTCGCTCCGGGCGAGGCCTTGATTTCGCCGGTGGCGCGAATGCTGCAGCCGGTATGCACGTGCTTGATGGTGTCGGCATAACCGGGGACGGCCGAGTCGACCACCATCTGCAGGTTCGACATGCACGAGCCGTCGTTCAATTCGATAAACGAAAAGCCCTGCTTGGAGTCACGGCGCGTGCGAACCCAGCCAGCGACCGTCGCGGGCGATCCGTCCTCGCCGGTCTTAAGGAGTTCGATGATCCGGGAATGCAGAGCCGACATGGTGAAACTCCGTTTAAGGACACGCGTCGCACGGCCTGAACTGGACAAGATCGTGGCTTCGACGGTTCGCTGTCCGTAATCTAGGCGACACGTCCCCTTTCATCGACTCCGAATTCCACCGGCAAAACGATGCGCACGTCGCGCACGAACATCGCCGCTGTCGCGCTGCTGGCAGTTCATGCCGGACTGCTGGCCTGGAGCGGTTACGTTCACAGCCCCACGCTGGATGAAGTTGGCCATTTGCCCGGTGGACTGGTGATCTGGCAGTACGGCCGGTTCGACCTGTATCGCGTCAATCCGCCGCTGCCGCGAGCCGTGGCCGCAATCCCGGTCGCGCTCCTGTCACACGAGACCGACTGGAGCAAGTTCAGCGATTCGCCCGGCGCGCGGCCCGAATGGGCGATCGGATCGGACTTCATTCGGGCGAACGGGGAACGAGCGTTCTGGCTGTTCACGTTAGCGCGCTGGGCCTGCATTCCGTTCAGTCTGCTCGGCGGCATCGTCTGCTGGCGCTGGGGCCGTTCGCTGTTCGGCGAGTCGGCAGGGCTTTTGGCCCTCACGCTGTGGTGCTTCTGCCCGAACATCCTCGGCAACGGTGCTCTGGTGACGCCGGACGTGCCGGCTGCGGCGCTCGGAGTGCTGGCCGCATTCTGTTTTTGGCGCTGGCTGTGCCGACCGACATGGACATCCGCATTGATTGCCGGCGCTTCGCTCGGGCTGGCCGAATTGTGCAAGTTGACCTGGGTCGTGCTGTTTGGCCTGTGGCCGGCAATCTGGTTGATTGCACAGTTCGTGGAATTCCAGCGTGCGAAACCGGCAAGCGGGATCGGTGCGCGGACGCCAGGCGTCGGACAATTGACGGTGGTTCTGCTGATGGGGCTCTATGTTCTGAACCTCGGTTATGCGTTCGACGGCTCGTTTCGGCGGCTGGACAGCTATCCGTTCTTCAGCCGAACACTGGCCGGCGAGACCCGCGACCGGAACAGCGATCCTCCCGGCAACCGGTTCGTCGGGACGTGGCTCGGCGCACTCCCGGTGCCGTTGCCATACGACTATCTCACCGGAATGGACCTGCAGAAGCAGGACTTCGAAGTGGGGAAGACTTCGTATCTGCGCGGCGAGTTCAAGCAAGGCGGCTGGTGGTACTACTACCTGTACGCCGCCGCCGTGAAGCTGCCGCTCGGCCTGCTGGTGCTGATTCCCGTTGCGTCATGGCTCGCGTTTTTCAGGTGTGCGCGTCTGGCACTGGTTGATGCGTTGCCGTTGCTACTCCCACCACTGGTCGTCTTCGTACTCGTCAGTTCGCAGACCGGCTTCAACCGGTACTTTCGTTACGTCGTCCCCGCTTTGCCGTTCGTGTTCATAGCGATCAGCAGAGTCGCCCTGTTCTTTTCAACCGCGACGTCCACGACGCTTGCGGCCTCGCGGCCCTTCCTCGCCGTCCGTGCGATCTCCCTCGCCGCAATCGCCTGGGCGGTCGCGAGCAGCCTGTATTACTGCCCGCACAGCCTGAGCTACTTCAATGAGTTCGCCGGCGGGCCGCGCCGTGGGCACGACCACCTGATCGATGCGAACATCGACTGGGGACAGGATTTGTTCCTGTTGCGGGAGTGGATTGCGGAGCACCCGGAGGCGCGGCCGCTGACGGTCACCTACGAAGGTTTCTTCGATCCGGCGATTGCCGGAGTCGATTTCCCGCGAACGCCCGCGATTCCCCTCGGCGACTCGCGCGCGGAAATGCGGGACCAGCTCCAGCCGGGCTGGCACGCGGTCAGCGTGAGCTGTTTGCGGCACCCCTCGCACATGTACGACTACCTGCAGCCGTTCGAGCCGGTGGCGCTGGCGGGGTATTCGATTTATGTCTACCGGCTGACGGCTGAGGATGTGGAGGAGATTCGTCGAGCAGCGGCGAAATAGCCTGGCAACCGCCGTTGCCCCGCTCTGCGGAATCCATCAGAATTGCGGGTTCGAATAGTGTCTGCGAAACCGCAAGCGTGCGACGGACGGGGTGAATTGAAAAGGCGACGATGGACCATAACGGCAAACTGTACATCGAGACGGTCGGCTGCCAGATGAACGTGCTGGACAGCGAACTGGTCGTCGCTGCGCTGCGCCAATCCGGCTATTCGCTGACGGACAGTCCCAAAGAGGCCGACACGGTCCTGTTTAATACGTGCAGCGTGCGCGAGCATGCAGAACAGAAAATCTACAGCTCGGTCGGCCGGCTCAAGTACAGCAAGCAGACGCGGCCGCAGCAGGTGATCGGCGTCATCGGCTGCATGGCGCAGAAAGACCAGCAGTCGATTTTTCAGCGGGCGCCGCACGTCGATCTCGTCGTCGGCACCGGACAGCTGGCGGAGATTCCGCGTCTCGTGGATGAAGCGCGGCGGACTCGCGAGAAGCAGCTCGCCGTGAGTCTCGGCCGCACCGACGGGCATCGCGAAGAAGTCGCCCGCAGCTTCGAAAGTTACGATCCGCTGCGCGACCCGGAGATGCGGCCGACGCCGTGGCAGGCGTACGTGCGGATCATGATCGGCTGCGACAAGTTCTGCACCTACTGCGTCGTGCCGACGACCCGCGGGCCCGAACAGAGCCGTTCGCCACAGCAGATTCTCCGCGAAGTGCACGCGCTGGCAGATGCGGGCGTGAAGGAAATCACGCTCCTTGGGCAGACGGTCAACAGCTACAAGGTAACCGAGAACGGCAAACTGCACCGCCTGAGCGATCTGCTGCTGTTGATCCACGACGTGCCGGGAATCGCGCGGATCAAGTTCGTCACGAACTTTCCGAAGGACATGACGGACGACCTGCTGCAGGCGGTCCGCGACCTTTCCAAGGTGTCGCGCTACCTGCACGTGCCGTTGCAGTCTGGCTGCGACACCGTGCTGAAACGCATGAAGCGACTGTATACGGTCGCTGAATACCGCGACATGATGCACCGGATTCGCGCGACGGTACCGGGCTGTGCCGTGTCGAGTGACTTCATCGTGGGATTCTGCGGGGAGAACGAAGAGTCGTTCCAGAAAAGTGTCGACGCCGTGCGGGAGTTCCGGTTCAAGAACAGCTTCATCTTCAAGTACAGCAGCCGGCCGGGAACGAAGGCGGACGATCTCTACGCCGACGACGTGCCCGATGAAGTGAAACGGGAGCGGAATAACCTCCTGCTGGCCGAGCAGACGCGGATCAGCGCCGAAGACAACGCGGAGTTCATCGGCCGCGCGGTGCAGGTGCTTGTCGAGGGGCCGAGCAAGCGGACGCTCAAGCATCACGGCGAAGGGGCGGCTCTGCCGGGCTGGCATGGCGGCGCTGCAGAAGGGGACGCCGCCGATCGTGCCGCCGATCGTGTCGTCGAACTGTCGCCGGGAAACGGCGGCGTGCCCGAGACACGCATGCAGCTCACCGGGCGGACGGCGTGCGATCGAATCGTGGTGTTCGACGGCAACTCGCGGCTGTCCGGGTCCGTCGCCGAGATCGAGATCGAAGACTGCACGCCCACGACGCTCCTCGGCGCCATCAGAACGCGGCAGGTGCAGCACGGCTCGACAACCCTGCTGCCGATCCTGAGTTAGTCGTGACGCGAAACCGACAGCGTTCGTCGCTTGCGGTTTCGCAGCAGCGAACGTGGCGCGCTACCTGCGTTTGATCACGCGGCGGACGCCAGCCGGG
>JAEUIG010000179.1 GCA_016795125.1 Planctomycetaceae bacterium
CGTGTCTCCCTTGTCATCGTAGGTAATCAGCCTGACCTGTTTGCCGTTGATCCCGCCGGCGGCATTGATTTCTTCAACCGCCAGTCGAATGCCATTGTCCGTGGACTGGCCGAACGTCGCTTCCGAGCCGGTCATGGAACCATAGTGTCCGATCAGGATTTCGTTCGGATCGGCGGCCCCGTTTTGAGTCGTGCTGGAGCTGTTCGGGCAGCCGGAAAAGGCGGCCACAGCGAGCAAGAGCACAGATGTTCGGAAACGCAAAAGGGACATGGGAATACCTGTCGTAGTGGCTGGCGAGCACTCGTCGGCATTGACGGAACCGCCAATAGGTTAAGCAGATTCGACGATGGCGTCAAAAGGCAGATCAGGACCGGGGGTTTTTCACATAGTCGGTTGTCATAAATGCCGACTCCTCTAAAATGAGGCTGTCGTGACTTCGCTGAGCGGTCCTTCAGAAGCGCGGCTCCGAAACCGTCGTTACATGCTTTCGCCTCGAAACGAACACACTGCGCCGCCCAATTCGGCCGATCGGCTGTTGATTGAGCAGATCCGGCAGGGTGCGGAGACGGTTCGGGAACTGTGTGCGGCAGGTGGCGTCACCGCGACGGCCATTCGCCAGCGATTGAGCCGGCTGGAAGCGGCGGGTCTCGTTGAGAAACAAAGTATTTCGGGCGGCCGCGGCCGCCCCAGAAACGCGTATCGCGTCACAGAACTGGGTTGCCGGCAACTGGGCAGCAAGGTGGACGACCTCGCCGTGGTCCTGTGGAGCGCCATCACGGGCACCGAGGAGCCGGAACTCCGGGAGCGGTTGTTTTCGCGGCTGCGGGAATCCATGCGCGAGCGTTATGGACGCGGCGTGACGGCCACCAGCGTCTCGGACCGGATGCAGCAGTTGTGCACGACGCTGCACGATCAGGGTTTTCCGGTGCAGTTTGTCAGCGGCGACTCCGGGACGTCTCCAGTGCTGCGGGAAACGCACTGCCCGTATCACGAGATCTCCAGCCACGATGCGGGGATCTGCGAGCTGGAGCGGGCGGTGTATTCGGACGTGCTGGGAGCGCCGGTCGAATTGAAGTCGTGCTGCCGGGAGGGAGAAGGCTGTTGCCAGTTTGAAGTGGCATTGTCCGGCGGTTCGTAAAGGTGGGAATCCTGAGGGCACCGGTTGTCGCCGGTGTGGGGACGGATACAGTGCAGAAACAGCAGAAATTCGCCGCGTTCCGGGCGTAGCGCCTGCGGACGCGGAGCACATTGGCACTTCAAGAGGATTGCGAGCAATGTCGCCGATCGAAGGGAAGTTTGAGGAAGGCTTCATCATGACGTCGCTGGAGCAGGCCATGAACTGGGCCCGGCAGTCCAGCGTGTGGCCGATGACATTCGGCCTGGCGTGCTGCGCAATCGAAATGATGGCGGCCGGAGCCAGCCGGTTCGACATCGACCGGTTCGGGGCCGGGGCGTTCCGCGCCACGCCGCGGCAGGCGGACCTGATGATCGTTGCCGGCACGGTGACGTACAAAATGGCGAGCCGCGTGCGCCGGCTCTACGAACAGATGCCCGATCCGAAGTACGTGATCGCCATGGGCGCCTGCACCGTCGGCGGCGGCCCGTACTTCAAGTACGGCTATCACGTCGTGAAGGGCGTGGACCTCGTCGTACCCGTTGACGTGTACGTCCCGGGCTGCCCGCCGCGCCCCGAAGCGCTGCTCGAAGGCCTGATGCGAATCCAGGACAAGATCAAGTCGAAGAAGATCACCAAGGGTTCGACGGACCTCCTGCCGGTGCCGCACCACACCGGATATGTGCAGGAGCCGGAATTGATTAACGCGTAAGGAATGGGGCAGACGCCAGACTTCAATTCAATCACCGACAACCGAAAACGATCGATGCCTGCTCTGCTGAAGATTGAGGACCTGCACGTTTCCGTCGGCGAGACGCCGATACTCCGCGGCGTGAACCTCGAAGTCCGCCAGGGGGAGATCCATGCGCTGATGGGACCCAACGGGTCCGGCAAGAGCACGCTGGCGTACGTCCTCGTCGGTCACCCGAAGTACGAAGTCACGCAAGGGTCGATCACCATCGACGGCGTCGATCTGGCCGACCTCGATCCGAGCGAACGCGCCCGGCTGGGGCTGTTCCTCGCGTTCCAGTACCCCGTCACGATTCCGGGCGTCAAGGTCGCGGACTTTCTGCGGCATGCGATCACCAACGTTCGCAATCCCAACCGGAAGGAAGGGGAAGAACTGATCGGCATGCGCGAGTTCCGCAAGGAACTGCGGGACACGATGAACGAGCTCAACATCGACGCCGATTTCGCCCGCCGGTACCTCAACGAAGGCTTCTCCGGAGGGGAAAAGAAGCGGATGGAAATCCTGCAGCTCGCCATGCTGCGGCCGAAGTTTGCGATTCTCGACGAAACCGACAGCGGACTCGACAGCGACGCCGTGCGGGTGGTCAGCGAAGGGATCCGCAAGCTGATGGGCCCTCACATGGGCGTGCTGATGATTACGCACCACGAGCGTCTGCTGGAATTCAACCCGCCGGATTTCACCCACGTGATCCTGGCCGGTCGCGTGGTGGAATCGGCCAAGGGGGGCGACCTGGCGCACGACATTCACGCCAACGGCTATGCGGCGGTTCGCGAACGGCATCCGGTGGAAGCGGCCGAGGAACAGGCGGCCAGTAAAGAGAAGGAGCCGGCAACGACTTGATTCGAAGCCTGTTCGATTGAGAACCGGAGGTTGTGCCATGTCCATCGCCACTTTGACGCCGTCCGCAGATTCTGTGGATGACGTTGCACCGGCCACGTTTGCCGACCTGCTTGAGCGGCTGGGGGGCGTTCCTCCGGAACGGATTCGGTTGCAACCGCCGCCGGGGACTGCGACCGAAGCCGATGCCCTTGCCAACGAACATTGCGAACTGATCGACGGCGTGCTCGTGGAGAAAGCGATGGGCTATCCCGATAGCCGGATCGGACAGGTCATTGCATCCTACCTCGAGATATGGCTCGCTCAGTCCAAGCTCGGATTCGTCATCGGCGACGGCGCGATGACCCGCATGCAGACGGGAAACATGCGAATACCGGATGTCTGTGTGACGCTTTGGACCCGAGTCGGCGGCACCGAGGTTCCCGGGGAGCAGATCAGCGGAGTTGTTCCCGATATCGCAATCGAAGTGCTCAGCCCTCGCAACACGGAGCGGGAAATTGAGCGAAAGCGGCTGGAGTTCTTCGACTCGGGGACGGAACAAGTCTGGATTGTGCGGCCGCGAACACAAACAATTGATGTGTGGACCAGTGTCAGCCAGATGTCCGTTCTCGGGATCGCCGACAGTTTGAATGGAGCGCCAGTGCTGCCTGGATTTCAGGTACAGGTGCTCGAAGTATTTGAAGCGGCCCGGCGCGGGCACATCGATCTGAACATCGTCCGCGCCTGGATGAACAACTGAACGGACGCCGCTCCGGCGTGCCGTCAAGGAATATCCTGATTACTGAAAGTGCGACTTATGCCTGCCACGGAAACGCTTGTCGCTGAAAAGCCGGACGTTGGAGTCGGCGACTACCAGTTCGGATTTCACGATCCGACCGACAAATACGCCTTCACGTCTCGCCGCGGACTCGACCGTGACATCGTCGCCCAGATTTCCGAATTGAAGGGCGAACCGGCGTGGATGCGCGACTTCCGCCTGAAGTCGTTCGAGATCTTCGAGTCGAAGCCCATGCCGAACTGGGGCGGCGACATGTCGGGCATCGACTTCCAGAACATCTTTTATTACGTCCGCGCGTCGGACAAGCAGGAGAAATCCTGGGACGACGTGCCGGAGGACATCCGCAAGACGTACGAACGGCTCGGAATTCCCGAAGCCGAGCGCAAGTACCTGTCGGGCGTGAAGGCCCAGTACGAATCCGAAGTCGTCTACGGCTCGCTCGTCGAGGACCTTGCCAAGCAGGGCGTCCTGTTCACCGACACCGATTCCGCCCTCAAGCAGTATCCGGAGATTTTCCGCGAGCACTTCGGCACGATCATCCCCCCCAGCGACAACAAGTTCGCGGCGCTGAACTCGGCCGTGTGGTCGGGAGGCTCATTCATTTACGTCCCGCCGGGCGTGAAGATCGAGTTCCCGCTGCAGGCGTACTTCCGCATCAACACCCAGAACATGGGTCAGTTCGAGCGGACGCTGATCATCGTCGATGAAGGCGCCAGCGTGCATTACGTCGAAGGCTGCACCGCCCCGACGTACTCCAGCGATTCGCTGCATTCGGCGGTCGTGGAGATTGTCGTCAAGCGTCGCGGCCGCTGCCGGTATACGACGATCCAGAACTGGTCGAACAACGTCTACAACCTCGTCACCAAGCGGGCGATGGCGTACGGCGATGCACTCATGGAGTGGATCGACGGCAACCTCGGTTCGAAGCTGACGATGAAGTACCCGGCCGTCTGGCTGATGGAGCCGGGCGCCCGGGGCGAGACGCTGTCGATCGCCTTTGCGGGCGACGGCCAGCACCAGGACGCCGGCGCGAAGATGGTCCACATGGCGCCGCACACGTCGAGCCGGATCGTCTCCAAGTCGATCAGCAAGGACGGCGGCCGGGCCAGCTACCGCGGACTGGTGAAAGTCGGCGACGGCGCGACCGACTGCAAGAGCAACGTCGTCTGCGACGCGCTGATCCTCGATTCGGAGAGCCGCAGCGACACTTACCCGTACATTGAGGTCGCCGAGGACGACGTGTCGATCGAGCACGAGGCGAGCGTCTCGAAGATCGCGGAAGAGCAGCTGCTGTACCTGATGAGCCGCGGGCTGACCGAGGCGGAAGCATCGAGCATGATCGTCACCGGCTTCATCGAGCCGCTGGTGAAGGAGTTGCCGATGGAGTACGCCGTGGAGCTGAACCGGCTGATCGAGCTGCAGATGGAGGGGAGCGTGGGGTAAGGTAGCGAGCCGGAGGGCTTGGCCCTCCGGTGCGACCAAGCCACATGATCCGCCGATTCAAATGCCTCGGCGAAAACCCCCACCCCTGCCGCAGCCGCTGCAATACCTCCAGCGGTTTGTCAACGCACTCGCCAAGTTCCGTCCCGACGACCTCAACGAAGATGTCGACGGTGGTCCGCTCGAACTTCTGGTACGCCAGCGGATTGATGGACTGAATCTGAAGACGGCGCGTGCGGCGATCAAGGCCGACCGGAATCAGTTGGAGACGTGGCTGCGCGAACTCGGCGACGGGATGCACCCTGCTTACTGGGTGCTTGGCTACCTGTCGGCTCCCCGTCTGGTCGACGAACTCCGGGCGCCGCCGGAGCCGGATCCCGTCTGGCCGGTGATCACATTCGACGCACCGCCCGGCTGGAAAACGGAAGCCGCCCAGAACACGATTGGGCTGCGCAAGGGGAAACTCGTCGGACAGATCGTGGTCATTGACGAAATGTCGTTTCTGATACTTCAGAAGCAACACGACGTGCCCGTGCGATCAGCTCTGGAAGTCCGGCAACAGCAGTCCGATGTCGTTTTTGGCAGTTGCACCGGACGAAAGTACGTGATGGAGCATGTCGGCAAGCGCGTCGATTACCTGCTGCGCGTGCCGGATGGATTTGTCGACGTCATGGTGGACAGTCTCAAATCCGGCTTCGATGAATCCGAGCTCGAGTCCCGCCTGCATACGATCAAGGTGACGGGGGCCCAAGAGTTTTTCGATTCCGTGAACATGCGGCGCCGCTGAGGCTCGGATCTCGCGGCGAATAGGCGCAGTTTCTGCCGAAGCGCCTGCGGAACGGCTCCGAATCGGCGATTGTCGTGTCGACGGCCGCACGCGTGGATTAATCTGTGTGTTCCCTCGCGACCGGCAGCGGTCGCCGAGCGGCTCTCCGCCAAACGGTCGATGCAATTCATTCGGGTCCATGCTCCGTCTCGGCATCGTCGATTTCGATTCGTCGCACTGCATTGAGTTTACGCGGCGGTTCAATCACGTCGGGATCTCGCCCGATCAGTGGGTTGATGGTGCGCGCATCGTCGCCGGGTGGCCGGGAACGTCGGATATGGCGCCGGAGCGAATTCCCGGCTTCCGGGAACAGATGGTCGCCGCCGGCGTTCCGCTGGTCGACGATCCCGCTCAATTGATCGGCCAGGTCGACGGCGTACTGGTGCTGTCGCTGTGTGGAGCTGCGCACCTGGAACGCGCGCGCCCCTTTCTCGCGGCCGGCGTGCCGACCTACGTCGACAAGCCGTTCGCCTGCATCCTCGCCGACACGCTCGAACTGCTGCAACTGGCCCAGTCCACCGGTACGGCGATGGCCTACGGATCAGGATTGCGATTCTCCGACGACGTCGCCGACCTGCGCATGACCGTCAAGAGATCGGGAAGTCTACTTGGGGTGCTGACCTGCGGGCCGGCCAAGCGCTCGCCGATGAATCCGGGCCTGTTCCACTACGGGATTCATGCGGTCGAAGTGCTGTACTCGCTCATGGGCCCCGGCTGTACGGAAGTCACCACCACCTGGTCGGTTGACGCGGAAGTCGTGACCGGCCGCTGGGGCGACGGACGGCTCGCGAGCGTGCGTGGAGCGCGACGCGGAGCAACGGCGTACTCCGTCACGGCGTTCTGCGATCAGGCGGTGTTGCACCAGCAAATCTCGACACGGTTCGCCTACCGCAACCTGTGCCGCGAGATTGTGCACGCGCTCGGAACGAAAACATCCCTCGTCCCACACGTCGAAATTGAAGAAGTGGTCCGGTTTGTGCTCGCCGCGCAGCGTAGCGAAACGAGTGACGGTTGCCCGGTAAGTCTGCAGGATTCGGCACTGCTCTCCGCGTGACAGTCTTCACTCCAACGAAAGGCCGGCGCAGGACGCGCCTGTCCTCGAACCAAGCATCGGAACCCGTTCCGCGACACGGAGGTCGAAATGCACCGCGTTTCCCGGCTGTACATCGGATTGACGGTCGTCTGCCTTTCGATTGCCTGGCAGGCTCCCGCGGTTCATTCGCAGGACATGACCGTCTACACGACGATCTCCGTCCCTGTTGAAGGCGGGGCGTCGAAGCCGGTCGGGCGCAGCCTGACGTTGTTTCACGCTGGCAAAGTCTATGACTACATGGAAGATGCCGGCGAACTGGTGGTCTTTGAGCCGCAGGCCAGCCGGTTCGTGATCGTCAGCGGCAACTACGCCGGCACCCGTGTCGAATACAGCGAACTGAACCAGTTCCTGAAGGTCGCGCGGAACGAAATGCAGACGCTGCTGAACACGCCGGAAGGCGATCTCGGAGTACGACCGGACTGGCTGAAGTTCCAGCTGGATCCGCAATTCGAGGAATCGTCGGGCGGTGCTGATCGACTGACGCTGAGCAGTCCGGTGATGCGCTATGACGTGGAGACGGCCGCTGCTCCCGAGCCGGCCTGTGTCGAGCGGTATCTCGCCTACGCCGACATGGCGGCGCAGCTCAATTTCGTCCTGCACCCGGGATCGACGTTCCCCGACCCGCGTATCGCGCTCAACGCGACTCTCCGGCGGCAGGCGGTCCTGCCCCTGTCGGTCGAACTGACCAGCACGACCGACCGTCCGGTCAGGCTGCGTGCGAACCACAAGTTCCAGTGGGAACTGCAAAGCGCCGACAAGCAGCACATCCACCAGTGGGAACGGCTGCTGGAATCGAAACAGATCCGCTGGGTCAGTTTCCACGAATACCAGGAGCGATTGCTGGCCGATGTCCGGCGTGCAAAGTGAAGCAGCGTCAGGGAATAGTGCAGTCTCTCTGGTCAGTTCGGCGCCGAACCGATGAGCCGGGTTCACGGAGTGACGTCGGTCGCCTAAAATGACCGGGTCGTTCACGGACGCGAACGAGCCTGTCATAAACGCGATTGAAGAATCAGGGAGGCGGTAATGCGAGCGGAACTTCTGAAGCTGGCGGTGATCTGTACGGTGTTGCTGCCTGTCAACGTCTCCACGGGGGAGGATGCTCCCGCCGCTCCGCCGTTGATTCCGGTGAATCCTGAGGTGCAGTCAATCGTCGGCCGATCGGTTGGCGGCGAAGTTCCGGTCCGTCAGCGCAGGCCGCGTGTTGATCGTCAGGTCCAGCCGGCAGCCGCACAGGCCCCGGCCGTTTCCGATCCCTCCGCCGTGGACAATGGCGCGCCCCCGCCGGTTCCCATGGAGCCAGATGTTCCCGCGACGCCAGGTGCAACGCCGGCTCCGGCCGTCGTGACAAGTCCCCCCATCCCGTTTGCGCCTCAGTTCTCGGGGCCGAGCGCAATCCACAATCGGCTGCGGGCCAGGCGGCTGGCGCGCGTGCAGCAGATGCGTCGAGACGCAGAAGCCGCCGGCGACGCCCAGGGCGCTCAACGCGCCCAGTACCTGGAAGGCATGGTAAACCAGCTGCACGAGAAGGGCCTGTTCACATTCGGCCAGGAAGTGATGGGCGCGATTCAACAGGGAAAGATGAACGGCACGTCGATCTTCGGCGGCGGCTCTGCGTCCGCGCCTGCGTCGGCCTCGTCCGTCGAGCTGCCGGAAGCCGACCTGGGTGCGCCCGCCGCACTCCCGGGAACCGAGCTGGGTGAACCGGGTGCGTTGCCGGAATCGGACCTCGGCCCGCCTGCTCCGATTCCCGGCGGAGAGGCAGGCACGGCGCCGGAGGCCGCGGCGCAGCCGGCCCCAGAACTGCCGCCGGCATCGCCGTAGTTCGCGCCCGCTCCTTCTCATTCAACGCCGTCTGATCTACGATTCAGCGCCCGCACCTGTTGCGGGCGTTTTGTATTTCCCGGAGCCGAATCGATGCAGAAACGCAGCATTGCCGACGTGGATGTGGCCGGAAAGACCGTCCTGATGCGGGTCGATTTCAACGTCCCGCAGGACTCCAGCGGCGCGATTACCGATGAACGCCGGATTCGCGAGGCCCTGCCGTCGATCCGCTCCGTCGTCGATCGTGGCGGCAAGCTGATCCTGATGAGCCACCTCGGCCGCCCCGACGGCAAGGTCGCTCCCGAGTTCAGTCTCCGGCCCTGTGCGACGCGGCTCGCGGAACTGCTCGGCAAACCCGTATTGTTCGCCAGTGACACTATCGGCGACGATGCCCATGCGCAGGCGAAATCGCTGAAAACAGCCGGCGTGCTGCTGCTCGAGAACGTCCGGTTTCATCCAGAAGAAGAGATCAAGGACAAGAAAGCCACGCTCGACCAGAAGTCGGCCAAAGACGCCTTCGCCCGCAAGCTCGCCGACCTCGCGGACATCTACTGCAACGACGCGTTCGGCACCTGTCATCGCGATAACGCGTCGATGCTGACAGTCCCGCAGCAGATGGGATCCAAGCCAAAAGTCGTCGGCTTCCTTGTCCAGAAGGAGATCCAATACCTGAGCCAGGCGATTGCTCGTCCAGTGCGGCCGTTCGTCGCGATCGTCGGCGGCGCCAAGGTCTCCAGCAAGATCGACGTGATCCGCGCCCTGCTGGGAATCTGCGATCGCGTGCTGATCGGCGGCGCGATGTCGTACACGTTCTCGCTGGCGCAGGGAGGCAAGGTCGGCGGCAGCCTCGTCGAGAAGGACAAGCTCGACCTCGCGAACGAACTGCTCGTCGCCGGCAAGGGCAAGCTTGAACTGCCGGTCGATACCCACGTCGGCAATGTCCGGTGGGATAGCGACTTCAAGCGGCTGGAGGAGATCAAGGAGCACCGCATCGTCCCCGCCGGCCAGGTGCCGGACGGTTTCGAGGGGTTGGACATCGGCCCTCAGACGGCGGCAAAGTACACGGAGTTCATCAAGGAATCGAAGACGGTCGTCTGGAACGGCCCGATGGGGGTCTTCGAATGCCCGCCGTTCGACGAGGGGACCCGCGCGGTCGCGCAGGCGATCGCCGATTCCCAGGCCACGAGCATCATCGGCGGCGGCGACAGCGCTGCCGCCATCGAACAGCTGGGCTTTGCCGACCGGGTCACCCATGTCAGCACCGGCGGCGGCGCCAGCCTCGAAATGCTCGAAGGCAAGAAGTTCGCCGCCGTCGAAATCCTCGACAACGGGTAGGCTGAATGACGGAACGCAGATTACGCAGATTGAAGAGTTCTGCGCAGATTCAAGACTCGCATCCACAGTCAGAATTCGTCGGCAAAGAACTTGGCGACTGTGCGATTTCAGAGGTTGATTTGCCGAGGGGTTCGCAATGGTAAGTCAACATGATCTCATCTGCGTTAATCCGTTAAATCTGCGTCATCTGCGTTCCATTCTGACTCGCGCGGATTGACGCTCGCGCTTTGCGGCCCGCATAATGCGCTGAGGCGATTTCTCTCGATTCACGGCGGAAAGTCATGACCACTGCGACTGCGACCAGGAACGTTCCCGACGCCCACGGCCGGTTTGGCGAATTCGGCCGCAGGTTCGTCCCCGAGACGCTGATGCGCGCTCTCGAAGAACTCACGGATGAGTACGCCCGTGCCCGCGCCGATGCCGCGTTCCAGACGCAGCTCAAGCACCTGTTGCACACGTTTGTCGGCCGTCCCAGCCCGCTGTACTTCGCCGAACGGCTGACCGAGTACGCCGGCGGCGCACAGATCTACCTCAAGCGCGAGGACCTCAATCACACTGGCGCCCACAAGATCAATAATACGATCGGCCAGGCGCTGCTGACCCTGCGGATGGGGAAGAAGCGTGTCATCGCCGAAACCGGCGCCGGTCAGCACGGCGTCGCCACGGCTACGGCGTGCGCGCGGTTCGGGCTGGATTGCGTGGTCTACATGGGCGAAGAAGACATCCGCCGGCAACGGCTGAATGTGTTCAACATGCGGACGATGGGGGCCGAAGTCCGCTCCGTGACGTCCGGCTCAAGGACGCTGCGCGATGCCATCAACGAGGCCATGCGCGACTGGATGGCCAGCGTGGGGACGACGCACTACATCCTCGGCTCGGTCGTCGGCCCGCATCCGTTTCCGATGATCGTCCGCGATTTCCAGTCGGTCATCGGTCGCGAGGCTCGCGAGCAGTGCCTGGAATCGCTGGGCCGGTTGCCGGACGAGGTGATCGCCTGCGTCGGCGGCGGCTCGAACTCGGCCGGCATGTTCTATCCGTTCGTCGAAGACACGGCCGTCGCCCTCACCGGCGTCGAAGCCGGTGGACGCGGGCCGAAACCGGGCGACCATGCCAGCACGCTCAGCTACGGCGTAAAAGGCATCCTGCATGGCACCTACAGTTACGTGCTGCAGGACCCGGACGGCCAGACGATGGACGTGCACTCGGTTTCTGCCGGACTTGATTATCCGGGCGTTGGCCCGGAGCACGCCTACTGGAAAGACTCCGGTCGCGTGCAGTACACGAACATCCGCGACGATGAGGCGCTGGCGACCTTTCAGCTCATGGCCAAGCGCGAGGGCATTCTCCCTGCCATTGAAAGCTCGCATGCCGTGGCCCACGCACTCAAGGCGGCGGCGAGGCGCGGAAAGGACGAGGTCGTCGTCGTCTGCCTGTCCGGCCGCGGCGACAAAGACGTCAACGAAGTCGCGCGACTGACCGGGCAGGAGATCTGAGGGGGACGGAATGCCGTCGATTCCGGTTGAAACGCAGCACCAGTTGCTTCAGCGAATTGCCGAAGCTATCGCGTCACGACCGGTTCCGCCGCTCGTCCGAACCTACACCTACGCTGATGAATTCGACTGGGGGTACACGGTGCGCGCAGTAGGCGGTCTCTGGAATGACGGTCCGGCTCCGCCGATCACGACGGATTCGGCCTGAGGCGACATGATCTGGCTGACAACCGAGCAATTCCGGTTCGGGTTCCTCCGACTTATAGAATCCGCCCTGCGACATCCTGAGAGCGACCTGGAGTCCGAGGCCATGTGGATCGCCGCTGAGCCAGTCCCACGCGACGCCGTTGCACCGCCCTCCCGGTTTTGCGAGTTCGCTCCGAGCGAGATTAGGCTGGTTGCCGATTCCATGCAGGAATTCCACCGCCAGTTCAAGAGCCAGCTTAAACCCGAAGATGCGCTGTTCTCGGGGATCAGGGTTGCCGATCGCGCAGCGCGCAACTGGCAACGGTTCGCGGCCCATGTCGGTGCGCAGACGGCGTGTCCCGACGACTGAGCCGCGTGCTATAATGCTGCAGTGTACGATTCTCCGAGGGAGGGGACATGACCATCGCCGAAGCCCTTGCAGCTGCCGAACGAGAGCCTGGTCGCGCGTACCGATGCCAAGTGCATGGGAAGACGATCGAGGTCCGTCTCGTTCCCGATGCAGAGCAAGATGACTCCGCTCCATTGCCGCGTGAGCGGCTGCTTACGAAATCACTTTGCGACGACGACATCATGCTGGATGCGTGGTGCGAGCTGCCGGAGCCGAAGTGGACGCGGCGGGTGCGCGCGACACGTCGTGAACGATTCATGCCTGACATTCCCGAGATCCCTCGCGATGACGCGGAGGCGGAATGATTTATGTTCAGCCTCGACGCGATGACCGGCTCGACCAAGGGTACATTATTCGCGGGTGTCCCCTGATTCAGATTGCCGACGATGCCTTTGTCGACTCTGACGACTTCGAAATCGCAACCGGCGTCGAGCGAGTTCTGGTGCTCACGCAGACGTGCGATCTGGCTCAGGAGAAAGTGACTCACGTTGTCGTGGCACTCGCGGTCCCAGCCGCAGACATCGTCGCTGGCGGCCAACTGAAGGCAGCGGACGTGCGGGGACCGGTCCGGGCAGGGCGAGTTTTTGGTTGGTACTTCCTCCCAAAAGACGATGCACTTTGCATACCGGAGCTGATTGTCGATCTACGCCAATTGCATACGGTTCCGCGTGCGATTTTGGATCAACTCTGTCGAAATGGAAATCGCGAAGCGCGCATCCAAACCCCCTATCGCGAACATCTCGCCAAGCACTTCGCCGACACCTACAGCCGCATCGGTCTCCCCGAACCCTACGCCACCGAACAACCTGCCTGAAGCACGACGCTCGTTTCCATGCCCAAACCGATCTCCGAGACATTCTCCCGACTCAAGTCCGCCGGACGCATGGCCTTCATGCCGTTCGTCACGGCCGGCGATCCGGACATGGCCGCGACGCAGTCGCTGCTGGCCGAACTGAGCGCCCGCAAGGTCGATCTCATCGAGGTCGGATTCCCTTACAGCGACCCGATCGCCGACGGGCCCGTCATCCAGGCCTCGTACACGCGGGCGCTCGGGAAGCACATCACCACGCAGGCCATTTTTGATGGCGTGGCGCGGCTCAAGGGCAGCACCTCTCCGCTGGTGGCGATGGTCTCCTATGCGATCGTCTTCCGCAGCGGGCCGAAGGATTTTCTGAATCGTGCACGGACGGCCGGGTTTTCCGGACTGATTGTGCCCGACCTGCCGGGCGACGAAGCGGCTGAGCTGTTCGCGCTGACCCGCGAGGCCGGCCTCGATCTGATCCAGCTCGTTGCGCCGACAACTCCGCCGGAACGGGTGCGCGAAATCCTGAAGCACTGCTCGGGCTTCGTCTACTGCATCGCCGTTTCCGGCACCACCGGCGCACGCGACTCGGTGGCCCCCGAACTGCTGCAGCAGCTGAAGTGGCTGCGCAGCGAAACGACCCTGCCGCTGTGCGTGGGTTTTGGCATCTCCCAGCCGGAGCACCTGGCGCCGCTCAAGGGGCTGGCCGACGGCGCGATCGTCGGCTCCGCCATCGTCCGCAAGTTGCAGGACATCGCCGACGGCAAGCTCGCAGCCGATCAGGCGCTCCGCGATGTCGGCGAGTTTTCCGCACAGATGCTGGCCGCCGCGAAACTTTGACACAAAGCCACAGAGACGCCAAGACGCACAAAGAAGAGCTGTCTTCTCTGTGCGTCTCTGTGACTTCGCGGCTTTGTGTCAGACTTTCTTCAGGCCTGTGGCACGCGTGCTACAGCCTGATGAACAGCTTATTCTTCTCGAGGAACCGGATCATCATCCAGGTGATGACGAAGAACGTCACCAGCGCGCAGACCACCGGCACGAACGGCGCATCCTTCGGCACGAACTGGTGCACGAGGATTTCGACGGCGTGATGGATGGCGTAGGCCGCCAGCGCATTGGTGCCCAGCGTGCGGAACAACGGAAGCGCCAGCCCGCCGACGTCGCAGACGACGATGAAGAGCGCATACAGCGCCATGCCGAAACCGGCGGCAAACAGGATGAACGACTGCGTCGGCATCCGCTTGTCCATCATCCAGTAGTTGATCAGCCGCTCTTCCGGCGGCGGAATCGGGGTGAACGGCGGCGTGCCGAGCAATTCTGAGACTGGCCTGCCCACGGCATTTTTCAGCGGCGGCCAAACCGGCTCGGCGGCAAACTTCGGATCCTCTGCCAACGCAGGGACGTTGGCCCCCTCGCGAACGTCGTACAGCCGCGACAGGCCGCTGAGGCCGTAGCCGATGCCCATCAGCAGCACGCCGCAGGCCAGCAGCGGCGCGATGCTGCGTGCCGGACCGCGCTTATCGAGCACGTCGTACACCAGCGTGCCCGCCAGCATGGGAACGCCCCACGAGATCAGGCCAAAGCAGCCGCCGTCCCAGGCCCGGCGCGTCAGTCCGGCGAAGTATGGGTCCATCCAGTTCGGCTTGCCGTACACGAACCAGTAGTTGAACCACCACGAGATCGCCACATGCAGCACGCTGAGGCCGATCATGGCCAACAGCCGCGAGCCGAAGCTCTTGCCGACGAACGGGATCAGGAGAATCTGAGTCATGCCGATGATGGCGAGCGTCTCCCACAGATCGGCTTTGACGATCTCCGCGATGACCAGCTTGATCTTGTCCGGATTGATCTGGCTCCAGGCTTCGATCTTTCCGCCGAAGTCCTCGGCGCCGTACATCGCCATGGAGACGAGTACGAGGCCCAGGCTCCGCTTGACGATGCCCAGATACGTGCGCGTGGCCCCCAGCTGTGCCAGCTTCCGCACGACGGACAGCCGGAACGACACGCCGCAGATGAACATGAAACTGGGCATGATGGTGTCTGCCCAGGTCAGGTAGCGGTCGTTGTGCTTGAGCCCGTAGTGCGTGATCGCGTACGCCCCCAGGAAGTTCACGACGAACATTCCGGCGACGGTGTAGCCGCGGAACTGGTCGAGCGACACGATTCGCGCCGTCTGCGGCGCGGCGGCCGCCGCGCCGGCCGGGCGCTTCGGCGCGACGGTAGCCGGTGCTGCACCGCGATTGGGAACCGGACGGGATTCAGTCGCCATGGCTGCTCTGCCAGTCACAGGAAGCGGCCGGAGAATTCCGGACGCAGAGTCGAGGATCCCTCGCCGGGCGAGGCGCCCGGCGAGCTGCATGAAATTCGGCCCGTATCTTACAGGCAACTCTGCAGGAACGCTCCCTCACCTCGAGCCTATTCCTGAACGTGGAAACCGGACGGTCAGACACGCAGGTAGAACTTGTTCTTCTCGAACTGCCGGAGAATGATCCAGTTGATCCAGAAGAAGACGACGATGCTGAGCAGCACCCACCAGCCTGGCGCATCATCGGGAACGAACGGTTTCACCGCGCCCCCGACCATGCTGTGCACGACGTAGGCGAGGAGCGCATTTGTGCCGAACGTTTCAAAGAACGCCAGCCGCCAGCCCCACATGTCGCACGCGACGTAAAACAGGACGTACACCAGCAGTGCGAATCCGGCGGCAAACAGCGGATACGACAGGTTGCCGCTCCGCTGGCTCATCATCCAGTAGTTCCACTTGCGGTAATAGGGTCCGTTCCCGCGATCGATCGTTTTCAGGCGCTCAAGCCGCTTGAGCTCGTTGTCCCGATGGGCTTTCGCGTCGGCAACCGCCTTGTCGGCCTTTTCCGGCGTCTCAGCCGCAGCGCGGATCGCGGCTTCGTCGATCTCCGGAGCGACGACGGCCGGATCCGGAATGTGCTCTTCGGGGCCCCAGGGGGGATGGATGAAGGGCGGCTCCGCAATCAACCGGTCGATCGGCTTCTTGAAGTGTTCACGCAGCATGTCCATCGTCGGGAAGACGGGATTGTCCCCGATCTTCTGGGCCGCGAGGGCCTCCCGCTGTGATTCGTGAACATCGTAGATCCGGGTGCCGCACGACATCACCCACGCGGCGAACATGGTGATGAAGGCATAAGCGGTCATTCTTCCCAGCGGGGGAACCTGTCCGGAAATGCGCGCCTCCGCGACGATATCGCAGGCGAATGTGCCAAACGTCGCCGGGACGCACCAGGTGAGGAAGCCGAGCGGGCCGCCGTCGATGCCGTTGGGATCCGAATTGACCCACACGAGGTTGAACCAGGCCGACAGGCCAATGTGCAGCAGTGCGGAGACGACCATCCACCCCATGCGCACGCCCGCGCTCGACCGGATCACCGGGAGCAGCCACAGCGACGTGGCCGCGATGTGCATCAGCGTCTGGAACCACTCGCGTTTCAGGACCTTCTCGAGGATCGCCGCGGCGCCAAGCTCCTGCATCTTGCTCCAGTTCTCGGCCACGCTGCCCGGCGCGTAAACGACCATCGCCACCAGTACGAGGCCCAGCAGGCGCCGCACCATCCGGCCGTACGCCGCCGCGACTCCCTGCTGCTGCACCCGGCGTCCGAAGGTCAGCCGCATCGCGAAGCCGACCGCGAACAGGAACTGCGGCATGATCGTGTCGGCGTAGCTGTTGTAGTCGTGAGTGTGCTTGAAGATGTACGGCACGACCTGAAAGCCGCCGATGAAATTGACCAGCAGCATGCCGACGACCGTGTAGCCGCGAAACTGGTCCAGCGACAGGATGCGCGGCGCGTTGCTCGGGGTCGTGGGCAGAGAGGGATCCAGCGGCTGCGCAGTCATCGGTGTCGATTCATTCCAGTTGAGGGCCTCCGCGCCCGGAGAAACAGGTCCGTCAAACAGGCACGCCGCCAATATGCTTCGGGCGGCGATCCCGGTCGGCGATGCAATTCTGCCATACGCCGGGACGCATTAGGGCGAAGAATTCCCTCTGTCAGAGCGTTTTTCGAGGGCCTCCACCAGGGCGCCCAGTTCCGGGTTTTCGCGTTGGGCCGCCTGGAACCGGGATTTGGCCCCGGCGGCATCCTGGCGGTACAGGGCGATTTCTCCCAGTTTCAGGTGGACGATCGCCCGTTCCTCGGGCGTTCGCGCGTCGTCGAGAGCCGCCAGGAAGTGCCTGCCGGCCAGATCGAGGCTGCCGCGGCGGAGATGGATGTCGGCGACCGCGGCCCGGGCTTCGTAGTCATGCGGATCGGTCTCGAGCAGGCGGTCCAGACGGTGGATCGCCTCGTCGTGACGACCGAAGTTGGCCAGCATCATCGACGATCGCAATTGCGTCATGTGGGCATCGGGAACGGCGGCGGCGATGTGCTGCAACTGATTGAAGTGCGAAAGCAGCCAGCTGCGCTCGTCCTCGGCCGCCGGCAGCTCGGTGCGTTGCATCAGCGAGCCGGCATAGAGCTGATCCAGTTCTTCCTTGCGCGCCGTCGTCAGGGACGGGTCCAGAAAGTCCAGCGCGAACAGAAGGCCCAGCACGACAATCGCCGGGCTCCACTTGAGCAGATGCGCGTATCGGCCCATGACGATCTGCTGCACGCGGCCTGCCGCTATTGTGCTCAGCCCCAATCCGGCCTGGTTGCTCGACTCGCGGACCTTCCAGATGAATCCGTCGTAGTAGTAATGCAGGATCGTCGACGTGAACAGGATGCCGTAGAAGATCCGGCTGACCGTGCCGTCGGTGACGAGCGGCCCCACGAGGGCGATCGCCCCATAGGCCGTCACCAGGCCCAGGTACAGCAGCACCATGCCGCGTCGGAACACGTACTTCATGAACCGGCCGAGTTCGGCGTTCGACCCGACCCGGCGGCAGTTGTACAGCCAGACGATCGCCAGGTACTGCACGTCGTGGCAGATGTCGAATAGCGCCAGCCCGATGATCAGGTTCTCGATGTAATACATCGCGAGCCACCAGGTGCCGATGCCGCTGACCAGCATCAGCAACTTGAGCGGGTTGGGCGCGGGCCCGCGCCGCCACTGGATGACATAGTTCACTGCGAAACCGAGCACCGCCACGGCCGTCATGCCGAGCAGTGCCCAGCGGATCGCCTGCAGAGCTCCCGACGGAGCCAGCGGCCCGCCTGCCGCGCCCCAATGGCTCAGAATGTCCGCGAGCTTGTCCGGACGGAACAGTTGCGGCGTGATGAAGCCGAACAGGCAGACCAGCCAGTCCCAGTTTGCCGTCGCGCGCGAAACCGAACCGACCTTGGCGTCGTAGATGCGGATGAACCCGTACAACTGCATCAGGCCGTGCCAGGTCGCCCAGCACAGGATAATCAGCCGGTACAGGTCGAAGTGATAGGTGTACAGCGGGAAGTACGCGAGGAACACCAGCGGCGGCACGACGACGAACCGCCAGCGGAATCGCGAGAACAGCTCACGGTCT
>JAEUIG010000194.1 GCA_016795125.1 Planctomycetaceae bacterium
AATCCCAGACGTTGCCGAAGTTTTCCCGGACATGAGGGCCTGTCACGCCGGGCAGGTCATCGTAGACGGCATTGGCTCCATCTCCCGTGGTCACGATCGCCTGCAGATCGAAGTACGTCGTGGCGATGTCACTCAGGAGACTTTCTGACTGGAAAATAGCATTGACGTCCGACTCCAGTGAGATGTTCAGGGCCGCATCCTGGCCGGAGAATCCCGACTCGTAGTACGTCTCGGTCCCCAGCCACCCCTCCAGTGAAAAGTACAAACGCACCGCGTCGGGGGCCGAGGATCCGCTGACGTAGGCCACGTCCCCCCATCCGGCGGCGGCTACGGCGATTCCAGAGCCTGAGAACAAGCCGTTCCCCACCCCGTAGGAGGAGGTTCCAACACGCAGGAGCGTCCCCGCATTGGGGTCCGTCATCGCGTGCGCTCCTCCACCTGTCTCAGGGACTGTGCCGTATCCATCCCACCAGCCCGAATGGTATCCCGTGTCGAGCCCGCCATCCCCCGTCAACTCGATCACTGTCCCTTCGTGATCGTAGCCATGCTGGGAGAGCGAGAGGGCCACAGAGTGATACGGCAGCGCGCCGGCCGTACCGGAGCCGGCGGCTGCCAGCAACGATCCCAGCGCGACAGCGGCGGACAGAATCACGGACGGTTTGAACAACATGAGTCGACTCACTGTGGATCGACCGCATGACCGCATCGACTGAGAATTCGCACACGCCCGCGCACCACTGCCGGGGGACGACCGTTGCTTCCTGTGCACGGCGCCGATTTGCCAGCCGGTCAAAAAAGCAAAAAGAGGAGAGGGTTTGGCCCGCCCTGACCCTCTCCCCACATCACTAAACGCCTTGAAGGCTCAATCCGGACACGGGTACGGAAAGAAACGGTAAAGTCGTTCGATCCGCAACGTTCGACCGGCCTGCGAGTAAACGCATCGAAAAAAACTCGGATTATCGCGGCGGCTTTCTGTCCGAAGTGCCACGGCAGTACGTTATTGTGTGTGGTTGAATCTCGTGTGCGTCCTTCGCGTTGATTGGCCATGCCGGCAGTGCGCGAATTTCAAAATCTGCTGGAGCGTGTCCGCCACGGAGACACGGCTGCCTTCGCCGTGCTCGTGGAGCAGTATGGTCCGGCAATCCGGCGCGAAGTGCGATTTCGTGTCCTCGATGGCAAACTGAAGCGGCAGATCGAAGAAAGCGACATCCTGCAGTCGGTGCTGCTGCGATTGTGGCTCGGCATCTGGGCCGGCGAACTGGAGATCGATACGCCGGAAGGGCTATACCGACTGCTGCAGACAATGACGCGGAACCGCATCGTTGATGCCGTCCGGCATTGGACGGCCGAATGCCGCGACGTGCGCGTGCAGCGGCCAATCAACCTGAATCTCGCGGAAGCAAGCGACGATCGACCGTCACAGATTCTGGAGGTGACTGAGACTCTGGAACTTCTGCGCCGGACGATGCCGGAGCGCGAACGCCGAATCCTGGAAGCACGGCAGGCGGGACGAGATTGGGACAGCATTGCCCAGGATCTCGGAGACGGCGCCCCCTCCGACAGCGTGCGCCGTCAACATCAACGCGTGGTGATGCGATTGCTCGCCAACTTCGGCTGGGGCGACTGATCTCCGGCCGCTTGATCGCGAAACGAGAGTAACTGGGGATACCGACGACTTGATTCGGCGATGGAATAACGTGCCCGCGATACCAGCTTCGCTGATGCCGGATGCACTCGTCTGCGAGTTTCATCGGGCGTGGAAGGAGCTTTCATCTCCTCCTAATCTCCAGGAGTTCGTCTCTGCCCACGCCCCCGTGGGGGTCCGCGTCTTGACGGATTTGGTGCTGGTCGACCAAAGATGCGGGTGGGACAGCGGGCGCACCAGGTTGGTCGAGGGCTACCTGGAATGCTTTCCAGAGTTGGCCGCCCATCGCGAAGCCGTGGGAGATTTGATCTATGGCGAGTATCTGTGCCGGCAACGTGCCGGTCAGGAACCCGACATCGATCAGTTCGCCGCGAGATTTCCCGACTTTGCCGTCGAGCTGCGGCATCAATTGGAGATTGCCGCCTGGGGGGCCGCCGACAGTCGGTCGATCGGCGCCGACGCGAAACCAGACGACGATGTCGACATCCGATTGCCGCGTCGGTTTGGAAACTACGAATTACTGGATGTGCTGGGGCAGGGCGGAATGTCAACAGTCTACCGCGCACGGCATCTGGAGCTGGATCGTCTGGTCGCGCTGAAAGTCCTGCGTGACGGTCTCCATGCGTCCCCCAGCCGGCGACGGCGATTTGAGAACGAAGCCCGCGCCATCTCGCGTCTCAATCATCCGCAGATCGTGCCGATCTACGAGATTGGCGAATGCGGCGGTGACCGCTTCTTCACGAGCAAGTTCTATGGCGGCGGCTCCCTGGCACAGCACATCGGTCGCTACCGGGGGCAGCCACGGCAATCAGCAGCCCTTGTGGAACGGATCGCACGCGGGGTGCACTATGCTCACGACTACGGCATCCTGCACCGTGATCTCAAGCCGCAGAATATTCTGCTTGAGGAGGACGGGGCGCCCGTCGTCGGGGATTTCGGCCTGGCACTGGATCTGGCCGATGAATCCGACCTCACGCGAACCGGCGAGATTCTGGGCACGCTCAACTATCTCGCGCCGGAATGCCTTTCGGGGAACCGCACCGACGTCGGCATACCTGCCGATACTTATGGGCTCGGCGCCATCCTGTATCAGTTGTTGACCGGGCAGCCGCCTTTTGCGGGTCAGCGACTCGTGGACGTGTTGGACGCCGTGCGACGCCACGAGCCTGCGTCACCGCGACAGCTCGATCCCTCCATCCCTCCCGACCTCGACACGATCTGCCGCAAGGCATTGGCAACTCATCCGGACAAGCGATACGCCTCCGCCTCCGCACTGGCCGATGACCTGAGCTGCTACCTGGCGGGCCGCCCCATCTCGGCCCGTTCCGTCGGACGCATGGAACGCAGCACTCTGTGGATGAAGGCGCATCCCGCTCCAACCGCCCTCGCCGCGACGTTGCTCGTGAGTCTCCTGTGTATCATCGGCGTTCTGACGTCATCGAACCATCAACAGGCTGAACTCAACAGCCGACTGCAGGCCGCGCTGAACGATGCTCAGGCGGCGACGTCTGCCGCGAAAGACGCACAGTTGCGGGCGGAACGCGCCGAGCAGGGAGCGTTCCGACATGCCGCCGCATCGGAAGAATCACTGTATGGACTGCAGATCCTCCGGGCCAGCGAGCACGAACGGGCGGGTGACGTCGAGCAGGCCCTGATCCTGCTCGACCGCTGGATTCCGAAGCAGGAACAGCCCGATCGTCGCGGCCTCGAATGGCGGCTGCTGAAGCAGATGCTGCAGAAGCCCGGTGAGTTGCTGCTGCACCTGCCGCACGATGTCTCTTGCATTCGGATTGCGAACAATGGGGCCTACTTGATCGCGGCGACTGACGGCGGTGTTATCCGCCACTGCGATCTCTCCAGTGGAGAGGAAATGCCTGCCTGGAACACCGGTTTGGCTGACATCCGGCGCATGGAGTTCAGTCCCAAAGACCGCCTGCTGGCGGCGATCAGTTACGGGGGGGAGGTCGTATTGATCGAGACGACAACCGGCCGCGTTCGGTTTCGGTTTCCCGGACCTGAGACCGTCATCGGCTCACCCGATGTCGCCTTCAACCGGATTGACTCGCAGCTATTCATCAGCGGTCACGGTGATTCGGTCAAAGTCCTGAGCCTCTCGACGGGGGCATTGCAGTACGACTGGAAGGTAGACCGTGACTCAGTGAAAGACATGGCGGTCTGCCCCAATCTCAATGGGGTCGTGCTGCTGACGGGCGACGAACAGAGTGACGACGCCGTTTCCGTTTTCGAGGTACCGAACCAACCGGAATCCGGCGGCTGCTTTGTTGCAGCCACCGATCGATGTTCATTGGCTGTCAGCCCAAGCGGACGATTTGTCGCGGTTGGCGGTCTCAACGGTGAGGTCGAGGTCTGGGACTGGCGCGAATCGAAGTTGTTGGATGGATTGGCGCTCAGCGAGAAGATCAATGAACTGACTTTTTCTGCCGATGGGCGTCTCCTCGCTGCAGCGGAGCGAACGGGCGCGGTTCACGTCTGGCGTTGGGGACAATCCCTCGATGAATTGTCGGCGTCGAACAGCAGCAGTGTCGTTCAACCAGATTCGGAGTCTGTGTTACGCAAGGCAAAAGCTGCGCAAGAATCTGACGCACATCCCGATCCTCATCAGCACGTCCATTGGCAGGCTCATCAGAGACCTGCGCGAAGCGTGGTCTTCACGCCCGATGCAAAGCACGTGATTTCAACGGGCATCGATGGACGCGTCGTTCGTTGGGATTGGGATCAATCAGGAGTTCGGCGGGTGCCGGATACGACCGGCGAAATTGACCGACTGGCGTGGTGGAACGCCAGTCGTCTGCTCGCGATCTCGAATGTGCCCCAACTTCGGGTCTTCGACATGGAGACCGATTCGCTGAGATGGACCTTCTCTTCGCGGTCTGGTTATTGTGCGGCCGCCAGCTCGGACGGTCGCTGGTTGGCCCGCAATGACCTTTCACGGGGGATTCTCTGTTGGGACCTGCATTCGGGTGAGTCTCCATTCCAATTGCCCGAATCGCAAACCTTGCCGGCAGACGCAGTCTTCCTGGGATTTCTCCCGGAAACCTCGCGGCTGCTCGCGGCAGTCAATCAGCCCGATCTGCAAGTCTGGCAGTGGGACGTGGCATCAACCCGGTTGATCAATCGATGGCGGTTTGAGAACTTCGAACCGCGGGACGTCGAGCTGTCTGTGCCGAAGCACGCGCTGATTGCTGTATCGGATAGCGCACTGCACGTCTTCAACATCGAGTCCGGTGACGAAGTTCATCACTGGGCTCTGGACGGTCGCAATATCTCGTGCTTGGCTGCTGCTCCGAATGAGCCTCTACTGGCAGTCGGCGGTAGCGACCGTCGGATTCAGCTCATCAGTCTGGCCAACGGACGGATCGAGCACACCTTGGTGGGGCATCTGGGGGGAATCGATCAATTGCAGTTCACCCCTGACGGTAAGACGCTTCTCGTTCTCGATGAACGGGGCCAGCTGAAATTCTGGCAAGTGGCGCACGGTGGGGAATTATTCACCTGGCCGTCGCAAGAGTCGATCCTGGCGTTTCGACTATCGGCCGATGCCAATCGATTGGCCATCTGCCGAGCAACTGAGACGGAGATCATCGACATCCGGCCTTCGGAATCATTGGAATAACCGGCATCCCGGCAGCTCAATCGGTTCCTCGCAAGCCGAGCCAGTCGCTGCCCATCTTCCAATCCTTTGGACGATTCGCGGTAGGCAAATGGAACATGCACGCTGCTGCTCCGCTTAACAGCAAAATCATGCCCGTTTCCAATGAAAACCGACCGTGTACGCTAGCTATGACGACCCCGGGCTCCTGAAGTCGTGGACCGCCTGGCCCCTTATGCAACGCTTGGTGATATTGTCCGTGGCATCGGCATCTACTGTTGTCGGCTCGAGTTGCAGGCGGTTGCATCGCCCGCGGCGGGATCGCGTTGATGCCAACCTGCAGAGGTGGCCTACACCCATCGCAGTCAGACGCAATGCGCCGTGAGAACTGACTGAATTCGCCGGAGCGAATTTTGGCGCCATCTGCTAAAGGCTCAGCCTGTGACACCGTCGATCACGAATAAGGCGAGCGAAGCATCGGCGAGTTCGACGGAGAGCGTACTATCAGCCATCAGGACGGATGGATGACGATTGCAGCCGATTGACGCAATGCGTGCTGTACCACACCCATTTCAGACAGCAGCACAAGCCAATGCGTATGAGAGTGTTACGACTACGACCGCTTGTCTCTTGAACAAGAGGTCATGCGATTGTGGGCAACGCGATTCTCTGCGGAAAAATGCGAGGCGAAGATTCTGAACATCGCTCCAAATCGCGCTCGAAACATGCGGCATGGACACAACTCCATGCCGCATAGAGGGTTAATCGGGACGGCGGGATTTGAACCCACGACCTCTTGCACCCCAAGTAGCCTGACGCGACACACAGAATCGCGGAAGATCAAGCACATGAACTCATTCCGGCGAGCTCACTGATGTGCATACTATGCGAGAGATGCACCAGATCAACCGTATTCCGTGCCATTCTGTGCCAGACGAACAATGAGAAAACGATTCGGCCAAAATCTGGCTGACTGCGGAATTATGAGA
>JAEUIG010000205.1 GCA_016795125.1 Planctomycetaceae bacterium
AGACCGTCTGCAGCGGATCGTACGGCATGGGCTGGCCGCGCGAGTCGATGCTCTGCCCGCGAACGACGACGTCCTGTTCCTCGGTATCCTGGAAGATGGCGCCTGGATCGATGTTGTAGGACGGCCACCAGTCGGGCTGGGTGTCCGGCGCGGATTCCGGCAATTCGGTGGAGAATCCGGAACGATCGACCCGTGCACGCCCGACCGGCTCCTCGGCAGGAGGATCGGCAGGGAGACGTGCCGTGGTGCGTTCTTCGAAGTCGGCAAACGGGTTCTCGGTTTCACGAAAGGCCGGCGCGACGCGGAGGAACTCATCCTGACCGCGGGCGAGCTGCGGCAGCGCGAGGTAGTCTTCGCCCCCGACCGGCTCGACATTGACGAGCGGAGGACTCTGCTGCTTGTCCCAGTAACCGCTGCCGCGCAGGGTGGTCTGCGCTCCCTGGATGTCGCGCATCCGCGCGAGCTGTCCGGGCTTGATCCAGCGGTTCACCTGGTTGCGGACCAGCGTTTCCGTGGAATGCGGATGGTCGCCCTGAATGTTGACGTTGATCGTGCCGATCCGCCGCACCATGTCCTCGTCGATCTGATACACGAGATCGACGTATCCGGACTCCTCCAGGAACCGCGGCGTCGGTTCGACCTTCGCGAACAGGCGGCCGAGGTCGTCGTACTGGTCGCTCATCGCCTGCACGTCCTGGCGCAGGAAGCGTTCGTTGTAGAAATCTTCCTCGTGGAGCTGGGGATCTTTCCGCAACTGTTCCGTGGTCAGCACGCTGTTGCCGACGACGTCGATGTTGCGGACCTTGTACCGCTCACCTTCGGTGATGTGGAAGTGGACGTGCACTTCCGACTGGTCCTCGCGGAGTTCTTCCTCGACGTCGACCTTGGCATCGAAGTAGCCGAGGGCGTGGTAGTACCGAAGCAGGCCGTCGGCGTCGTTCTGGATTTTCTCGGGGTCATAGCTGCCGCCGAAGACCAGCATGGTGGTCGGAATGCCGATGACGGTCTTGGTGGCGAGCTTGGTCTTGAGGACGGCCGAGCGGATTTCGCGGTTGCCGTCGAAGTGGATGCGGTGCACGCGCACCTTGTGTCCTTCGTCGATTTCCAGCACGACGTCGCGGTCTTCGGGCTTGTCTCCCTTGGTCAGTTTGACCTCGGCGAAGTAGTAGCCCTTTTCGCGATAATGCTCCTTGATGCGGAGGGCGGCTTCCTTGTTGGCGGCGACGTCGAAGCCGGCGCCGGCGCGGAGGCCGGTCAGCCCTTCGAGGACCGCGGTCTTGATCTTCTGATTGCCGACGAACTGGACGCTCTGCAGGATCGGTTTCTCGACGACCTGGAAAATGAGCACCGGGCCCGCATCAGTCACACGGAAGGTCGGCGTGATCCGGAAGAACCAGTTCTTGGCGTGCAGGCTGGCGACGTCATCCTGAATGAGGGCGGCGTCGACCGGCCGGCCGGGCTTGGACTGCACCTCGTGCAGGATGGCGATCTCGGGGATAGTCGTGTTGCCTTCGACGCGGACGTCGGCGAGCGGCTGATCGGTGAAGTCCGCAGGCGACAGGACCGGTTTGTCCGCCAATCCGAGGGGCTGCGCGCCGAGTTCACGCGGAATCGGCTGCGCGGCAGGGGCCGGCAAGGGCGACTGCGCGCGAAACACCGCATTCGGGTACGCGGCGCAGCCCGCCATCGAAATGACGAGACCCATCCACGCCAGTCGGGCGGTGCCCGGACGGCATGTTCGCCGATCGATGGGCGCGCGCGCGGCGGCGGCATGAGCGCCTGGACGCGGGCAGTCCACGTGCGAAAGGGTCATCGACCAAGGCCTGGTGGCGGAGGCGAATCAGCGAAGGAGGGCGTGACTACTGCAGATATGACCATCAGGAAGGCATCCCGCCTCCCTGCAGGGGGGCGTATGAATAGCCGATGCTTCGAGTTGCGACAAGACGAGTCGGGAGACGCCGGAAGTCTGGCAGGCTGCGGCGAATAGCGGGGTGGGTCGCCCGGCAAAGAACGCCGGAGCGCCGCCGTTAGCGACGCATCGCAGATGCGTCAGGCCGCCAGCCGATTCCTCAAAACAAAACGCCCGGCTCTTGGGAGCCGGGCGTTGTCAGGATGTCGTTGTCCGTCCAGTCCGGAGACTGCCTATTTGGCGAGAACGGTGACCCAGCCGTCCTGGGCGTCGACCGCGGTGACGTTGAGGGTCATCGGCTTGCCGCCCTCCTTCTCAATCTTGATGAGGCCGTCCATCGTGCGATCACGGATGGATCCCTCGATCGTCTGCCGCATGACGCCCTGACGGGGAATCGAGACGGCGGTTCCCGGCGCCGGGGCGACGCCCACGAAGCCGCGCTTCAGGACGATCTTGTCCCCTTCGACGGAGAAGGTCAGCGGGACGCGGATGATGTGCGGCTCGATCGTTTCCGACTTGCCGTCTTCGGTGTGGATGAGGCCGGTCCGCAGGACGATCGTGACGTTGCCGCCGTCGATCTGGAACCGCAGGGGGTCGGTCTCGGCGAACACGTACGAGTTTGATCCCTTCGGGGCCTCTTCGACCGCGGGGGCCGGCGCGCCGTCCGCCGCTTCCGGCTTGGTGAACTTGAACTCCCGTCCCAGCAGGGTGCTGATCCGGTCTTCAATGATCTTCTTGAGTTCGGAGTCGGTCAGGGTCTTGCCTGCGACGTCGAGGCGATCGGCCCCGTTGTTGAGCAGGCTTTCGTGAACCTGGATGGCGATGCCGTTCTCCGGAACCGCGGGCAGGCTGGACAGCGCCTGAGCGCCAAGTTCGCGCTTGTTCTCCTCGCCCTCGCGAAGCAGCGCGTTGATCACCATCTCGCTGTCGGTGGTGTAGGTGCCGACCTCCTGCGGATGCCACCGCAGCTCACGCAGCGGACCGTACAGCTTGCTTTCGAGCTTGAGCGTGGCATCCGCGAACCGGCTGTCGGTTTCGGTGTTCACGTTCTGGCTGACCTGGTTGATGATCCGCTGGCGGGCGAGCGCGTCGTTCTGCGACTTGCGCTTGGCGACTTCGTTCTCGGCGATGATGTCGGCGATCGGCCGCAGCAGAAAGAACACCTTGGCGTCAACATCGTTGGCGTACGTGCTGGCGTTGGCGCCGACACTTGCCGGCCCCGTGGTGAACTCCTTGCCGCTGAACATGACCGGCTTGGTGGCTGAAAAATTGCCGGTGCTGCCGCCGTAAACGACGGCCTGCGCGGCGTTCGCCGTCGTGTTGGCCTGCACCGTGCCGCTGATGTGCAGATTCAACTGCGCCACGTCGCTGTTCGGCTGCAGGCTGACGCTGACGTTGGTGTAGGTGCAGCTGACGCCAGAGACCCAGGCTTCGGACACCGGTTCGTTGATGTAGCCCTGCTCGGTCCGCGACTCGCTGACGGTCTTCTTCAGGAAGCTCTCGCTGGCGATGATCCGCAGGTTCGACGCCATGTAGTGCTTGCGGATGACGGCCGCGATGCTGTTCGCGCCGTCGCCGGCCAGACCACGCAGGGCTTCGTACGCGCTGTTGATCTGTTCGCCGGCTTCGTCGCTGCCGTCGCGCTCGTAGGCGACCAGGTCGCGGTTGCCGTTGTCTTCGATCGCCTCGACGAGTCGCACGGCTTCCTTGCGGATGTTCTCCGTCTGCTCGGGAGCATCAGCAGTGAGCACCTGCCCGATCGCCGCCGCCAGACTGGCGAACGATTCCCGCGCGAGGAAGTCACGCTGGGCGGCGTCGCTCAGGGTTTCGCGCTCCGTGATCTTCTTCTGCACGCTGGCCAGCCGCTCCAGCGA
>JAEUIG010000220.1 GCA_016795125.1 Planctomycetaceae bacterium
CACCACGCCCGCGACCTCCCGTGGCGGCGGACGCGCGATCCGTACGCGGTCTGGATCAGCGAGATCATGCTGCAGCAGACGACCGTTACGGCCGTCATCCCGTACTACGAACGATTCCTGGCGGCCTTCCCGACGGTGTTCGCGCTGGCCGCAGCCGACGAGCACGACGTGCTGAAACTGTGGGAGGGACTCGGCTATTACAGTCGCGGCCGTAACCTGCACAAAGCCGCGCGAGTCATCGTCGAGAAGTACCGCGGCGAGTTCCCGTCTGATGCGGTCGAGTTGCAGGGCCTGCCGGGAATCGGCCGGTACACCGCCGGGGCGATCGCCTCGTTCGCCTTCGACACGCGCGCCCCGATCGTCGAAGCCAACACGCTGCGGTTGTACTCACGGCTCCTCGGTTATCGGGGCGATCCCCGCAGCACGGCCGGGCAACAGTTGCTGTGGGACTTCGCCGGCCGGGTGCTGCCGGCGTCCGACTGCGGACGCGTGAACCAGGCGCTGATGGAACTCGGAGCCACCGTCTGCACCCCCTCCGATCCTCAATGTCCGGCCTGTCCACTGCAACGAGACTGCATCGCGTTCCGAAGCGGCGCCCAGCACGACATCCCCGTTCCCAAGCCCCGCCCAGCCGTCACACAGGTCGTCGAAGCGGCGATTGCAGTCCGTCGCAACGGCCGTTACTTGCTGCGGCAGCGGCAGCCGAACGAACGCTGGGCCGGACTCTGGGACTTCCCGCGGTTCGAACTGTCGCGCGGTGAAGAGTCGAAAAAACTGGGGAACACCGATTCGGTGCGTGCCGAACTGTCGCAACGGCTGGCGGAACTGACGGGCCTGAACGCCGCTGTTGAAACTCTGGTGACGGAGTTCTCGCACAGCGTCACCCGCTACCGAATCCGCCTGCTCTGCTTCCAGGCCGACTGCCGCAGCGGTTCGGTGCAGCGTTCCGAAACCTCGCAGTGGGTGCGTCCGTCGGAGTTCGGGGCCGTGGCGCTCTCGGTCAGCGGGCGGCGGTTTGCCCGGCTGCTGGGGGGCCAGACTTGAGCACATCAGTCGGATTTTCCGGGGTTTATGGATCAGTTTCCAGCCCGTTCCGGCTCTCCGGTTTTCTCCGATTTGGCAGACTGCGGTCCGCCGAAGGTAGAACACGGCTATAATACGGATCGGTCGTGGCCTGCATTCGGCGGCGGCACGGCAGCGAATCTGCAGTTTCCCGGTGAGCGTGATGCCGCTCGTTTCAGACACATCGCGACTGCCAACCGCTGAGTCGGCCGGGCCGGCTTTGTCGTCTCGCGCTCAGGCGGAGCGCGCCGCGCAGCGTCTGCCGACGGCTGAGCCGAGCCCCGAACCAGCCCGGCCTCCGCGACTGCCGGCCATCGCCCCTGCCACTGCGTCCGAGACTGAAGGCTGGTTCCAGCAGTTTCGGCGGCGAATGTCCGATGAGTGGGCGTCGTACAGCGTGTCGCTGCTGGTGCACCTGGTGATCCTGGCCATCTTTGCAGTGCCGGTGATTCGCCACGTCACACAGCAGGAACCGCTCATCGCGGGGATCGTCGAAGACGCCGCCGGCGGCGGCAGTTCCTTCGGACTGCCGGAGATGATCAACACCGAGCTCGTACCCGCGCAGCCGCTGGCTAACGCCCCGTCGCAGCTCACCGTGCCGGACTTCGCGGCGGAGAACACGCTGGCCGTCAGCAAGGCCATGCTGGGAATGCCGGACGGGGACGGCGGTCAGGGGACCGGTACCGGCGCTGGGATTGGCGCGGGCGAAGTCGGCAACGGGATGATGCAGTTCGTCCCGAAGAACGCCGTCAAGAAGGGGAGCTTTGCCGCCTGGACGACGCCGGTGTTCGACGACTACTTCCCGCGACCATTCGGCGCGACCGATCCGAAGCCGGGCGACTCACCCCGCGCCATGCAGAACTACTGGATCACGATCCAGATCAAGGTCCCCGGCGACCGCCGCCGCTATTCGGTCCGTGATCTGACAGGCGAGGTGATCGGCACCGACGGCTACAGCCAGAAACTTCCCGAACACACGTACCGGCTCTCGGAAGACGGCAAACTCCTGCCGCTGCAGAACGGCGGTCAGGTGCCCGTCGTTGACGGCTTCGTGCAGCTCGTCGTCAAAGTCCCCGGCGCCCGCAGCCTCGTGAAGGACACGATCGTCGTGAAATCCAAGTTGCTCAAGGAAGAGCAATCGCTGGAGATCGTGTTCAAAGGCAACGCCGACCGCGACGTGCAGGAACAGCTGTAGCGCGGCTAGTCAGGGCGGGGCTCGTCAGGATGCGTGTCTCTTCATCGCCTGAGCTACAGGCGGCCGGTGCGCGCCGATAGAATCGCGGGTCTCGATTCTTCACTCCTGCGCGCACCGGAACGTTCTCATGCTGCGTCGATTCTGTCTCGTCGTCACGGCCCTGTGTTTCGCCTGCGGCGCCCTCCGCGCCGAGGATTCCCGGCCCAAGATCGTCATCATCGCCGGACCCAAGAGCCACGGGCCGGTCGGCAACGGCATGCACGACTACGGCTGGTCGGCCAAGCTCCTCAAGGTGCTGCTCGACAATTCGAACGTCGCCGAGAAAGTGCGCGTCGAAATCCATCTCGACGGCTGGCCGGCCGATCCGTCCACGCTGGACGATGCGGCAACCATCATGGTCATCTCCGACGGCCGCGACGGACCTGCGTTCGCCGAAGCCCCGCACCTCGCCTCTCCGGAAAACATCGCCGCCGTCCAGAAGCAGATTGACCGCGGCTGCGGCTTCCTCACGTTCCACTTCTCGACGTTTGCTCCCGACGCCTATGCCGCGCAGATTCTCGACTGGAGCGGCGGATACTTTGACTGGGAGACCGACGGCGAACGGAAGTGGTACTCCAACATCCAGACGCTGGACGCGGAGGTGCAGCCGGCGACGCCCGGTCATCCGGTCTTGAACGGCGTCGGACCGTTCACGGTGCACGAGGAGTTCTATTTCGACCTGCGGCTGAACGGTGAACCGAACGGCGTCGCGCCGATCTGGACCGTTCCCGCGCTGCCGGGACGCGAACCGGACGGACGCGTCGTCGCCTGGGCGCGCGAGCGTCCCGACGGCGGGCGCGGATTCGGCACGACCGGCGGGCACTTCTATGCCAACTGGGAATCACCAGAGTTTCGCCGCACGATTCTGAATGCGCTCGTCTGGACGGCGAAGGCCGAGGTCCCATCCGAGGGCGTGCAGGCCGCGTACTACACGCACGCAGAAATCACCGCCGCGTTGGCCGGCGTCGAAGGCACGCAACCCGCGAAGGCGAAACCGATCAAGGCGCTCGTCCTCACCGGCGCGCAGCATCCGGCCCACGTCTGGCAGGACACGACGCCGGCCCTGGTCGAGGCGCTGCAGCGTGATTCGCGCATGCAGGTCGACGTCTCGCAGCAGATCGAGGACCTCGCCACCGACAGGATCGACGCGTACGACGTGCTGGTCATTAACTACTGCAACTGGCAGCAGCCGGGATTGAGCGACGCGGCGCAGGCGAACTTCGTGGAGTACCTGCAGAACGGCGGCGGGCTGGTGATCGTCCACTTCTCGAACGGCGCGTTCCACTTTTCGTTGCCGGGAGCGGAGGGCTCCGACTGGCCCGAATACCGCAACATCTGCCGCCGCGCCTGGAACCACAAGGGGGACAGCGGGCATGACGCCTACGGGAAGTTCATCGTTGAGATCGACGACCAGCAGCACTCGATCACCGCGTCGCTGGAACCGTTCGAAACCACCGATGAGCTGTACTTCCGGCAGGCGGGCGACGCGCCGATCCATGTGCTCGCCAGCGCCCGCTCGCAGGTGACCGGACAGATGGAGCCGATGGCGTTCGTCTACGACTACGGCCAGGGGCGTGTCTTCCAGACGGTGCTCGGCCACGCGGCGGAGTCGATCCGCACGGACGGGACTGCGCAGCTCATCGCGCGCGGCGCGGCATGGGCTGCCGGCCGCGATCCGATCGAAGTCACCGCCGCGGCTCCTTCGCCGGTCGCCGCCGCTCCGGCGCCCAAGCCCGCCTCTCAACCGCCGCTGGCGGTTTCGCCCCCCAACCCGCTCACGGATGGCCGATTCGGCAGTGCACTCGATGCCCGCGCCGGCGCTGCCTTTGCGCCGCAGCGGCCGGAATTTTCCGCGCCGCCGCTCACCGTCGAATTGTGGGCGAAGCTCGATCGCCGCGACGACTACAACATTCTCCTCGCCAACGAGAGCAAGGCGTCCTCCACTCATTGGGAGATCTTCAGCCACCCGGGGAACGGTCATCTGACAGTCTACGTGCCGGGCATGCTTCCGGATCATGTCCACACGCAGGCCGACATCGCCGACAACGAGTGGCACCACGTCGCGATGCAATTCGCGCCGGATCGCATCCGGCTGTTCGTTGACGGAAAAGTCGCCGGCGATCAGGCGGTCTCGCTCGTCGCGCCCGCCACCCTGCCGTCGATTCCCGGAGAACTCGGCATCGGCTCGCTGATCTCGCATAAGCTGGGCTGCGGCGGGTTGATCGACGACGTCCGCATCTCACGCGGCCTGCGGCCGATTGCAACGGCTCCGGACGCGCCTCTCGCGCGCGATGACGACACTCTCGGCCTGTGGCGGTTCGACGCGATCGAAAACCAGCTCGCAGCCGACGAAACCGGGCGCGACGGCGCGCGGTGGGAGAGCAGCACGACCGCTCGCGGCACGCCGATCAGCTTCCAGCGGAAGGCCGATCAGGACTCCATCGACTGGGCGCAGGGGTTTTTGTGGGCGGACGAAGCGTCGCGCCAGGACCTGCGCTGGAACGAAATGCAG
>JAEUIG010000253.1 GCA_016795125.1 Planctomycetaceae bacterium
GAAACAGATTTCGGCTTCGCGGAAACTCAAAGGCCGCGGACCAGGCACGGCAGCCGAACCCGATCACCGGCAGCAGCGCCGCGAGTCCCACGAGAATCACCTCCACGCGGTGCGCGGCCTCATGTCCCGCGCCGTCCGCCGCGCCGGGGCGGGCACTGCTCATCAGGGAGATCGCCAGCAGGCCGTGCAGCAGCACCGCCACCACGCTGAGCCAGACCGCGATCGCCGAGACGTGATAACGGGTGGCCCAGGAGTTCCGATCGGCAGTCTTTGATTGTCGTTCGAAGTACGCGCTCTGGTACTCGAGACGCTTTACGCAGTAGTAGTCGGCAAGCGCCGCCACATCGCGCGGATCAACGGGGCCGTCGGGGTCCTTGGCCGTCTGGGGCGCCACGTTGTCGTCGGCGGTCGCCCAGTGTTCGGCGTCATGCGCCGTGATGTTCTTCAGCAGGGTGACCTGGGCCTTGACCCGCTCCCTCCAGGCGGGCGGATCACACCACAATTCGTGCCAGCCCAGCGACTGGAACTTCAGACTCCTCAGCCGCTCCGCCGCCTGTCGCTCCGTCAGCCACCGGTGATGGAAGTGCAGGAAGAATCCGATGATCACCGCGACGGCCGCCAGGATCACCGTAATCGCCTCAATGACCGTTACGACTGCCGTCAGGTCGGGAGACACCTGCGACAGCACCAGCTGCGCGATCGCCAGGTTGATCGCGATGGTCCCGAACCAGATCGCCACAAATGCGGTCCAGCGACGGCGCCTCTGCGCCGTCAAGGCATTTTGATTATGCCGGCCATATTCGGGCCACAGTTCCTGCCCGAGAAACTGCAGCGCCTCTCGCAGCACCGTGGATTTTTTGAGGAGACCGTCCGCAGCGGCCAGGTCCGCAACATCGTTCATGTCGAACGATCGACCCGTGACGGGCGGTGGACCGGAACTGCCGGCGGAGCGAGCGGCCTGCATCATCGCGATTGGCCCGTGTGGGACGACTCACAACGAGCTTACCGGATCGCGAGACGGAAAACAGGTCTGGATGCCGAGCGAGCTGGCATCGCGGAGGCCCATTACTCAGAGGCAATCTACGAGTGGTAGCGCTACTTTGTGGCTGCGCCGCGAGAGCGCGACGGGCAGGAGCGATCCAAGTCGCAGAGCGCAATCGCGAACTGCCTGCACTTCGCATCATCAACGAAGGCGACGAGCAGTGCCGGGGTTCGACTAACCGTCCATTGCGGTGACATCGCGAACTCGACGGAGCAACCGCAAAGGGGCCAGCAGCTTATTGCTCCATGACGGATGCGTCCCGTTCGCCCGAATCAGCAGCAGGGTGAAATCATCTGCCGCCCAGCTATACCCTCGCTCGCGAAGCCGTGTCAGCAGCGCCGTCAAGAGGCCCTCGGGCGCCGTCTGGTCCAGCGACCGCAGTAGCTTCAGCAGACCCGCTGTTCCGAGGAGTTGATCGTTCCGGTCACGGCTCTCAGACAATCCGTCGGTGTATGCGAACAGCAGGTCTCCGGTGTCCAGCGGCAACTCCGTCTGGACATACTCGACGCGTTCGATGATTCCGATCGGAGTATTTCGAGGTGCTGTTCCGGTGTTCGGACCATCGAGATCGCAGACCTCCCAGTTCCGCATCCTCCGTCGATAAAGCAGCGGCGCTGGGTGTCCGGCCTGGCAGAGCTGGAATCGGCCCGACAATGTGAAAAACGTGCCCACGACGGCGGTCGCAAATCGTCCTTCATCGCTGATTCGCGAAAACTCTTCGTTCAGACCCTCGACGAAGCGAGTCTGGCTGATGCTGTTAACGTGACGACGCATCAGGTCCCGCAGTTGCGACGCTGAGTCTGCGACCTCCGCGCCATGTCCGCTGACATCGGCGAGGAGCAGACGCGTAATCCGCCCTGACGCGCACGACGAAAGATAGTAGACATCGCCGCCGCTCGCATGGTCCAGGTGTGGTTGCGAGTACAGCCAGACATCTAAACCCGAAGTCTGGAACTCCCGTTCGACGGCGAAGTTACCACCCCAGACCTCCATGCATTGCATCTGATCGGGCACGTTTGACTCTCGACGACATCGCGTGTCGCGGCTGGATATTTACCACACGTTCAAAACACCAGGCTGTCCTGGCCCTGGCGTTCTCCAACGACGGCAGGCGGCGTAACGGAAGACGCTGAGGGCCACTCCAAGGGACAGAATCAGGATCGCCACGCAAGATTTCGCAGTCGGAGGCGCCGCAGCGGCGATTGACGACGTGCTCAGTCATCACAATCTTCGCGGTCGCGGTCGATTGCCACCCGCTGAGCCCGGCGACACGCCGAAACGTGCGGTTGGCGCACGTTCTGCGACACGGGCTTTCGCACATCGTCGCTCGGCGGGAGCAGGACCTCATCAATGACGTGAATGACGCCGTTCGCAGCGTCGATGTCCGGCGTCAACACCGTGGCCTGTCCGATCTTCGGCTGCCCGCCCTCAATCTTCAGCGATATGGATGCGCCCTGAAGCGTCTGATACGCGTGGCCACCGGAGAGGTCGGCGGCGTACAAGCGACCGGACACCACGTGGAACTTCAGGATCGCTGCCAACTGCGACTTGTTCTCGGCCTTCAACAGGTTGTCGATCGTGCCCGGCGGCAGCGCCGCAAACGCCGAATCGGTTGGCGCGAAGACTGTCAGCGGACCCTCAGCAGACAATGCTTCCACGAGACCAGCGGCCTTGGCTGCTGCGAGGAGCGTGGAAAAGACGCCGGCCTTCAGGGCGACGTCTGGGATCTTGTCGGAGGTCGGCAGGATCACCTGATCGATGACGTGAATGATCCCGTTCGAGCAGGCGATGTCCGCAGTGACGACTTCCGCCTGATCGACCCGGACATTTCCGTCCTGCGTGCTGATCTCAACCCGCTGTCCGTTGACGGTTTTTGCGGCCTTCAGTTTCACGACGTCGGCAGCAGCGACTTTGCCGGGCACGACGTGGTAAGTCAGCACCGCGATGAGTTGTGCCTTGTTCTCGGGCTTCACCAGTTCTTCGACGGTTCCTGCCGGCAGCATCGCAAAGGCATCGTCGGTGGGCGCGAAAACAGTGAACGGTCCAGGGCCCTGGAGGGTGGAGACAAGTCCGGCAGCTTCGAGAGCCGCAGCCAGCGTTTTGAAGGACCCGGCCTCCACGGCCGTGGAAACGATGTCCTTCTCCGCGGCCTGGATGGGCACGGCGAGCGCGGTCAAAGCGAGTGTCGCCAGCAGCGTTTGGAAGCATGTTTTCATCATCGTCAACTCCTGTCGGTCGAACATTGACAAAATCGGTCAAAACGTTCACGATTGACCGCAACGGCCCGGTACGATTAACTGCCGCGATCCGAATACGACGGAAACTCACTGAACTCGCACAAGAGCGGACGACCGCCGAAATCGGGATCGAATCAGTTCAGTTGACGTGCGCAGACTGCACGCACCTACGCGGAGCGGCACGTGATGGATTGGAAGACCTGGTACGACGGTCTGGCGAAGCCGACCTGGACTCCGTCACCGGCCACCATTGGACTGATTTGGCAGCTGCTTTACCCAGTCATCTTTGTGACGTTCGGGTTCGTGCTGCTGGAGGCGCTGCGTCGCAAGCTCCCGTGGCGCATCGCGTTGCCGTTTGCGATCAACCTGGCCGCGAACCTGATCTTTACACCGATCCAGTTCGGGTGGCGCAACTTGCCGTTGGCAGCGGTTGATATCCTCATCGTGTGGGGCACGATTGTGTGGATGATTGTCGCCGTCTGGCCGCATTACCGCTGGATTGCTGTCTTGCAGTTTCCGTACCTGCTGTGGGTGTCCATGGCGACAGTCCTGCAGCTCTGCATAACGGCCTGGAACTGAAGCGGGGCTCCGGCGATGCCGCTGCGGCCTGGTCTAGGTGGATTTCAAGACCCA
>JAEUIG010000285.1 GCA_016795125.1 Planctomycetaceae bacterium
ACGACGATCGTGCCGCCGATGAAGTACTTGGCGATCTCTTCGCTCGCCTGCGGATCACCCTGTGCCGATTCCAACCTGTCTCCGATCTCGGCGGCGGAATCCGAGAGGATGCCGGCAGAAATCAGCGCGATGACCAGCACCACGATGGCAATCAGCGAAATGAATCCCACGATGATCTGGTCGATCAGCCAGGCAATGAACCGCTGCCCGAGGCCGGCCGCCTCGTAGCTGATCCGGACGTTTTCGGGAGTTTCGAACTCGATCGTGCGCATACGAGTGCCACTGGCTCTGCCAGTGCGTTCCAGGTTCAGTGTCCCACGTGGACTGCACTGGCGAAGCCAGTGGCACCCAACCCAAAATTTGGACCGCGACAGAACATTCGTCGTGGCCAGGTGACGTGAAAGCAGCATCGTCCTGCAGTTAGACTGCGAGTATGAGCAGTTTTGTAGCGCGGAACAAGCAGGACTGGGAAGAGCTGGAATTGCTCGTGCGCCGCGCGCGCAAGTCGATGCGGAGGATGTCGTACGACGACCTCAATCGCCTCGACGTGCTGTACCGCCGCGCCACGATTCATCTCGCCCAGGTCGCAACCAGGTCGACCGATCGGCAATTGATCGGGTACCTCAACGGCCTCACGGCAGCGGCGCACAGCCTGATCTATCTGCCGCCGCGCCGATCCGTATTCGCCGGGGCGGGAGGGTTTCTGGTCGAGGGGTTCGCCCGCAGCATTGCCCGTAATCTGCGGTTTCACGCAATCTCAGCCGCTCTGCTGATCGGCGGCGCCGTTCTCGCCTGGTACCTGTGCCAGAACGACGTCCTGGCGGCGTATGCGCTGTCGATGCCGGGCGACATCCGGCAGCCGGGGTCCAGCCGTGAACAACTCGAAGCCGTGCTGCGTTCGGGTCGCGATCAGCAGGGAGGGGACAAGTTCCTGTTCGCGTCGTTCCTGTTTCAGCACAACCTGAAAGTGGGCATGCTGTCGATGGCGGCGGGAGTGCTGGCGGGCGTGCCGACGGTCGTGCTGATGATCTACAACGGCATGATCATCGGCTCGTTCATGGCGATGCATGAGCGGGCCGGGATCTCGACCGAGGCCTGGGCGTGGATTCTGCCGCACGGCGTGACGGAGATCGGCGCGATCATCCTGTGCGGGGGAGTCGGATTGATGCTGGGCAGGTCCGTGGTCCGGCCGGGGGAGCTCTCCAGAGCCGACAGTCTGCGTCAGGCGGGACGCGAAGCAGCGCTGACGTGCGCAGGCGTCGCCATCATGCTGCTGCTGGCGGCCGTGATCGAGAGTTACCTGCGACAGAGTCACCTGTCGACGCCGGCGCGGTTTGCCTTCGCAGCAGGCAGCGCCGTGTTCTGGACGCTGTACATCGCGTTCGGCTGGGTGCGCGAGCGCAGTCAGAACCGAAAGACGCGTCAGAGCGAGACGCTCTCCGTTGACGATCCGCCGACTCTTGCGTGAACCGGCGAAATGTGGTCGCGACGACGAACGGGTTCAGCCCGAACGGCGCAACACCTGCCCCCGGCCATTGCAGTCCGGGCAGAGTCCGCTGGCGTGACAGGCCGGACAGTCGCCGTGCTTCTGTACGCCGGCCGCGGGGACGCCGCCCGTTGCGGGCGTCACCAATGCACGTCCCTTGCCGTGACACGTGGGACATCGCGCGGAGCCGCCGCACGACGAACACTTGGAGTAACCAGTCCGTTCCATGACCTGAGCGCTCAGTGGAGAGATGCTAGAGATGGGCAACGCATTGAGAGAGGGCGTGGCTAATTAATTATGCGCGGGCATCGGGAACTCTACCAGTGAACAGAGGACGAGTCCGGCTGACGCAGAAGCGGATGTTGATGTGGTTGACGGGTGCATGCGGCGCGGAGGCGAGGGGAAGTTTGGTAATGGCAAGCGTAGCCACCGCTCGCCACGCCCTGACAGGTGGGTGCCACCCAAAACTGGGGACGCCGTTCCCGGAAGTGGGCATCCTTGAGGCGCGCCCCCCGGCTCACTAGAATTCGGCCGGTCCCGGATGTCTTGGGACGCGGTTGCGCGCTCGTCAGGCACTTTTCAGCAGGAGAACGTCGGTGGCAGTTTCCGTCGGCATCAACGGTTTTGGTCGGATCGGCAGGATCAGCTTTCGGGCAATGGCGGCCCGGCCCAGCGAATTCAACATCCTCGCGATCAACGACCTCGGCGATCCGAAGTCGCTCGCAATGCTGCTGAAATACGACAGCGTGCAGGGTCGGTTCCCCGGGACGGTGACGGCCGAAGGAGATTCGCTGGTCGTCAACGGCAAGAAGATCAAGGTCGTCGCCAAGAAAGACCCGCGCGAGCTTCCCTGGAAGGAACTCGGCGTGCAGGTCGCGCTGGAATCCACCGGCTTCTTCACCGATCCTGAGACGGAGAAGGAGATCGAAAAGGACGGCAAGAAGGAGAAGGTCATCGTTCCCGGTTACGACAGCCATCTCGCTGCCGGAGCGAAAAAGGGGGTGATTTCCGCCCCGGCCAAGGGGTTCGCCAAGACGATCGTCCTCGGAGTCAACGACAGCACGCTCACTCCAGAAGATACGTGCGTGTCGAACGCCAGCTGCACGACGAACTGCCTGGCCCCGATGGCGATGGTGCTGCACGAAACGTTCGGACTCGAGAAGGGCCTGATGACGACCGTGCATGCCTACACCAACGATCAGCGGGTGTCGGACCAGCTCCACAAAGACCCGCATCGTGCCCGCGCGGCGGCGCTGAACATCATCCCGACCTCGACCGGCGCCGCGAAAGCGGTCGGCGAAGTGCTCCCCAAGCTGAAGGGCAAGCTGACGGGCATCAGCCTGCGGGTGCCGGTCGCCGCCGGCAGCGTGACCGACCTGGTCGCCGTCCTGGGCAAGGATGTCACCGCCGAAGAGGTGAACGGCGCACTGCAGGCCGCGGCAGAAGGCACGCTGAAGGGGATCCTGGAGTACAACCAGGATCCGATCGTCTCCAGCGACAGCATCGGCAATCCGCACAGCAGCATCTTCGATGCGCCGTGGACGCAGGTGATCGGCGGCAACCTCGTCAAGGTGCTGAGCTGGTACGACAACGAATTTGGCTACTCGAACCGCACCGCGGACCTGATCACGCGGTTGGGAGGCATGTGAGCCGCGAGCATACGCGACCCACAACCACTGTCCCAACAACGACTTGCGACTCAGCATTTCCACTGGACGCAGCGGCGCGGACCCGTCAAAATAGGGGTATGAGCTGCCCGGAGTAACCCCGCTCGTCAACGAGCGTTGAACAGGGTTCGCCTGTCGGGGCATGCTCGCCGTTCTGGCCAACCATTCATGAGCCGGCAGGCACTTCTGGAGTATTTCCGCGAGCGGGCGCCGTTGGTCGCTCCCTCCATGCTCCAGTGCGATTTCGGCAACCTGCAGCGCGAAGTCACCGCGCTGGAGGACGCGGGCGCGCACGTGCTGCACCTGGATGTCATGGACGGACACTTCGTGCCCAACCTGACGTACGGCCCCGTCGTCATCGAACGGTTACGAGACCTGACGTTGCTGCCGTTCGACGCTCATTTGATGATCACCGACCCGGCGCCGTATCTGGACGAGTATGTCTCGGCCGGTTGCCAGGCGCTGACCATTCACATCGAGGCCGTACCCGATCCCCGCTCCCAGCTGTCGCGGATTCGGGAGCATGGCTGCCTGGCGGGGATTTCGCTGAACCCCGACACCCCGGTTTCACGCATCGCACCGTTCCTCGAGATGGTCGACCTGGCGCTCGTCATGAGCGTCCAGCCGGGCTTCGGCGGACAGTCGTTTCAACCAGAATGTGCGAAAAAAGTCACGGAACTCCGGCGGCTCAAGCCCGATCTGCTGCTGTCGATTGACGGCGGAATCGGTCGGGAGACCATCGGAGTCGCGGCCGCAGCCGGCGCCGACATGTTTGTCGCCGGCAGCGCGATTTTTCAGGCGTCCGACTACCGCAGCGCGATGTCGCAGTTGCGCGAACGTGCCGTCGCGGCACGCGCCGAAGTCGCACGCGTCCTTCATTGAGAACGCAATGTCCACGGCTATTTTGATTCGCCCCGGCGAAACGGATTTTGATCAGCAGGCACGGATCCAGGGGGGACTTGACCTGCCGCTGACCGAAAACGGCCGGCGCCAGGTCCGGGAACTGATCGTCCGGCTGGCCGACATGTCGATCGACATCGTGTATGCCTCGCCGACGGAACCCGCCCTCAGCACCGCGCGGGAAATCGCCGCGTCGCTCGACGTGTCGCTGAAGGAACTCGAAGGCCTGGAAAACCTGAGCCACGGCCTGTGGGAAGGCATGCTGCTGGACGACGTGAAGCGCAAACACCCGCGCGTCTACAAGCAATGGCGGGATGCGCCGGCCGCCGTCTGCCCGCCGGAGGGTGAAACCTGCTCAGAAGCGCACGAGCGCGTGCGGAAGGTGTTGAAGAAGCCGCTGCGGAAGCGGCAGACGTTTGCGATTGTCGCGCCCGAACCGGTCGCGACGCTCATCGCCTCGGTGCTCCGCGGGCAGGATCCCTGCCTGCCGGGACCCGTTTGCGGCTGCAGCGAACAGCAGCGGATCGAAGTGATCGACGCGGTGATACCGGTCAATGGCCGCCTGTGGCCGCTGCTGGGAGGAGCGGACACCACGCAGGCCGAACGCGCCGCGACGACATGAAGTCGCGACAAACCGCGGCGCGGTTTCCGCAGATCACGAGGCGTCCTGCTCCGGCCGGCGCCAGCACGCAGAACACAAGAGCGACAGCGGCATGAGCACCGGACAAGTGGAACAGGCGGAAACCTCCGCGGTGGAATCCCCCTCCGGCAGCGGGCTGCGTCGCAAGCGCGGCGTCCCTGAGGGGCTGTGGCTGCGCTGCGAAGACTGCGGAGCGACGCTGTTCCGCAAGCAGGTGGAACAGGCGGACCGGGTCTGCACACAGTGCGGATATCATTTCTACGTGCCGGCGGCGGCGCGCATCGCGCAGCTCCTGGACACCGACAGCTTCGAAGAGTGGCACGCGGGCCTGTCGTCGCTCGACCCGCTGGGGTTCGTTGACAAGAAGCCCTACCGCGAACGGCTTATCGCGGAGCAGAAGAAGACGGGACTGCGGGAAGCCTGCCTGGTTGGTCGTGGTTACATGCGCGGCCGTCCGCTGGTATTCGGGCTGACGGACTCGTCGTTCATCATGGGCAGCATGGGGTCGGTCGTCGGCGAGAAGCTGACGCGGGCCATCGAGGCGGCGACCGAGCTGAAACTGCCGCTGGTGATCGTCAGCGGCTCCGGGGGAGGCGCCCGCATGCACGAGGGCATCTTCTCCCTGATGCAGATGGGCAAAGTCTCGGCGGCCCTGGGCCGGTATCATGCGTCGGGCGGGTTGTACATTTCGGTGCTGACGAATCCCACGATGGGGGGTGTAGCGGCGAGTTTTGCCTCGCTGGGCGACGTGATCATGGCGGAGCCGCGGGCGCTGGTCGGGTTTGCGGGACCGCGCGTGGTGCAGGCGACGGTCAACAAGCCGCTGCCGGAGGGTTTTCAGACGAGCGAGTTTCTGCTGGAACACGGGTTCATCGACCGGATCGTGCCGCGCAGCGAGTTGCGGACGGAAATCTCCCGGATCATCGACTACTGCGTGCGCTGAATGAGCATCATCGGCAAGCTCTTCAATCGACAGGGGCCGGTCGAGAAGGTCGACATCCGTCGGCGCTTCGACCTGATCGCGCGCGTCGGCCAGGGGAGCATGTCCCAGGTCTGGAAGGCGCGTGATACGAAGTCCGGCCGCACCGTCGCGCTGAAGATTCTCGATAAAGCCAAGACCGCCCGTCTGGACCGGCGGTTTGTCGGCATGAATCGTCCCAGCGAAGGCGAAGTGGCCGTCGCGTTGCAGCATCCGAACATCGTCCGGACTACGGAGCACGGCATCACGACCGAGGGCGAGCAGTTTCTCGTCATGGAGTTCATCGACGGCGTCGGCCTGAGCTTTCTGATCGATGCGCAGAACGACCGGATGAAACAGAACCGCGTCTGGTACCTGGTGCAGCTTGGCGAAGCCATCGACTACCTGCACCAGCTCAACTGGATCCACCGCGACCTGTGTCCGCGCAACGTGATGATCGCGCCGGACAACACGCTCAAGCTGATCGATTTCGGACTCGTCGTTCCCAACACCGAAGCCTTCCAGGCGCCCGGCAACCGCACCGGCACGCCGCTGTACATGGCGCCCGAACTGATCAAGCGGCTGCGGACGGACGAACGGATCGACATCTTCTCGTTCGGCGTTTCCTGTTTTGAGATGTACACGCAGAAGATGCCCTGGCCGCCCGGCGATACGCTGGAGGCCATCATGCAGCACATCAACAAGCCGCCCCGGAACATTCGCGAACTCGTTCCGGAACTGGACGAACAGATCGCGGCGACCATCATGAAGGGGCTCGCGCCGGATCCGGATCGCCGGTGGCAGAGTGCGCGCAAGATGGCGTCCGAATTCCGCGCCGCCGGCGAACGACTCGGCGTGCTGCCGGAAGCGGATTGACCCGCCGGGCCGGCTGCACTCCTTAGGCGCCGATACAGCGCCGCTCTCAACGTCGCGATACGGAAGCTGTGCTGGATCGATGGACCATCTGCGGAATCTCAATGCGGCCCAACGGGACGCCGTGCTGACAGCGAGCGGACCGCTGCTCGTGCTGGCCGGCGCCGGAACCGGCAAAACGCGGGTCATCACCTGCCGCATGGCCGAGCTGGTCCGGCGGGGCGTCCCGGCCGACCGCATCCTGTCCGTAACCTTCACGAACAAGGCCGCCCGCGAAATGCTCGAGCGGACGCGGCAACTGCTGGGGAAGGGCGCCAAGCCGTGGATTTCCACGTTCCACTCGCTGTGCGTCAATGTGCTCCGCCGCGACATCGACCAGATCGGCTACCCGCTGTCGTTCACGATTCTTGATCGCGGCGACCAGGAATCGATCGCCCGCACCGTGCTCCGGGAACTCCGCGTCACCGAAGGTTCGCTGCGGCCGGGAGACCTCTTGTGGATCATCAGCCGCTGGAAATCGAAGGGCATCGCGCCGGCGCAGGCCGCCGACGTCGCCGAGGACGACCGCGAGTATCTCGGCGCAATGGCGTATCGGCGGTACCAGTCGGCGCTGCGCGCGACGGCCAGCGTCGACTTCGACGACCTGCTCGGACTGACGGCCGAGTTGTTCGACGCATCGCCGGAGGCATTGGAACGGCACCAGCGGCGGTTCGACCGCATCCAGATCGACGAGTACCAGGACACGAACGGGCTGCAGTTCAAGCTGATCGAAGCGCTGGTGGCCCCGCACCGCAACTTGTGCGTGGTCGGCGACGACGACCAGGCGATTTACGGCTGGCGCGGGGCAGAGGTGTCGCACATCCTGAATTTCGCACGGCAATTCCCGGAAGCGAAAGTCGTCCGGCTGGAGGAGAACTACCGCTGCACACAGCCGATCCTCGCGGCCGCCAACCGGCTGGTCCGCTGCAACCGCGAACGGCATCAGAAGACGCTGCGGACGAACAAGTCGTCCGACGCCGAAGTCCGGTTCCTGGAGTATCCCGACGGCGAACTCGAGGCCGAGAAAGTGATCCTCGAGATCAAGTTCCTCGCCGAGCGCAAGGGAGTGCCGCTGCGGGACATCGCCATCCTGTTCCGGACGAACGAGCAGCCGCGGCTGTTTGAAGCCGAAATGCGCCGCACCGGCGTCAGGTACGTCGTCATGGGGACGCAGTCGTTCTTCGACCGGCGCGAAGTGAAGGATCTATTGGCATTCCTCAAGGTACTCGCGCGGCCAAGCGACGAAGCGTCGCTGCTGCGGATCCTGAACACTCCGCCGCGAGGCATCAGTCGCACGACGGCCGAGCGGGCGCTGAAGCGCGCGGTCGCCGACGGCGTTTCGTTCTGGGATGCGACGGCCGCCTGTGCGGAAGCGGGGGAAATCAACGCCAAAGCCGCCGAGGCCGTGGCGGCGTTCCATTCGCTGCTGGAGCGCTACCGCACTCGATTCCAGGCGCAGCCTCGGCAATTGGACCAAATCCTGAAATCGCTCGTTGCCGAAATCGGCTACGACGCGGAACTGGAGCGGCTGTATCCGGAGCCGCAGCAGCGCGAGATTCGTCAGGCGAGCGTGGGAGAAGTGATCCAGTCGTTGAACGAGTACGCGGCGCGTTCACCGCAGCCGACCCTCGTCGGCTACCTGTCCGATACGGCACTTGATGCGCGCGACGAAGAGCCGGACAAGGACGAGCAGGCCGCGCAGGACGCCGTCAAGCTGCTGACCCTGCACAGCGCGAAAGGGCTGGAGTTCCCGCGCGTGTACCTGGTCGGCATGGAGGAGGGGATCCTGCCGCACAAACGCAGCGTGGAAGCCACATCGAAAGAAATCGAAGAAGAGCGTCGGCTGGCGTACGTGGGAGTTACGCGTGCGCAGGAACATCTGACGATCACGCGCGCCGATGCCCGCCGCAAATGGGGCAAGCTCCGCAAGTCGCTGCCGTCGCGGTTTCTCCGGGAAATGCAGGACGAAGAACAGGCCTCCGGGTCCAACGGTTCCGCACCGTCGGACGATCATCCATAATCGGAGCAGGCAGGTTGGCACGCTTAGTTTTGGGGTGCCATCGGCTCTGACCATTGGCATCTACACATCTCGCAGGTCGCGAGTGGCACGTGCCAGGAGAATGCACCTCCCAGATTGCAGAGATGCCAACGCCTGCCTGGCAGAAGCGACAAACAGAAGTAAACAACGGCAACGAAGTTCAATGTCTTCCTTCCTTCCACTTCTTCGTGTCCTTCGCGACCTTCTGTAAACCTCTTACTGCGTTTGCGTGAACTCGGATTCTGAGTTCGCGCATCCGAACAATAGGGTTCTACAGAAGGTCGCAAAGGTCACGAAGAATTGCAGTTTGTCACACCGAATGGGCGACGCCGGTGGCACCGTTCCAAGTTTCCACCTGGCGATAACGCGATAGACGATTGAGTTCGATGACCATTTTAATCCATGCCGAAGCGCCGACGGACCGCCTCAGCGCGGCGGCGGATCGCGTCGAGATTCGCCCGACAAGCGCGGACGATCTTGTATCGGCGAAGCTTGCGGAACCCCCGCTGCAGATTGGCGCGCGCGTGCTGCCGTCGCGGTACAGCCTCGCGCCTTTGGCGGGGTACACGCAACATCCGTTTCGCGTCGCTGTCCGCGAACTCGGCGGCCTGGGACTGGCGACGACCGATCTCGTGCAGGCGGGTCTGCTCGTCTCGAAAGGTGCGCGGTCGCAGCATCTCATTGCCACGTCGCCCGGCGATCAGCCCTTGTCCGTGCAGATATTCAGCGGGAAGCAGGACGAACTGGTCAAGGCCGCGAAGTGGCTGGAGGATCACGGCTATCAGGGGATCGACATCAACATGGGCTGCCCGATGGCGAAGGTGAACAGCCAGGGGGGCGGAGCGCGGTTGATGTGCGACCCGAACGGCGCATGCGCGACGGTCGCAGCGGTCGTGAATGCGGTCGAACTGCCGGTGACGGTCAAGATGCGGCTGGGGTGGGACGAAACGCAGCTGACGGCGCCGGCGCTCGCGCGCGAGTTCGAACGGCTCGGCGCGCAGGCCATCACGATTCACGGACGGACGCGCGAGCAGGGTTTCACCGGGACGGTGAGCCTCGACGGCATCCGGGCGGTCGTGGAAGCGGTCGAACGCATTCCGGTGATCGGCAACGGCGACGTGCGGTCGGTGGCCGATGCGTTTCACATGCGGAAGGTGACCGGTTGTGCGGGAGTCGCGATCGGCCGCGGGGCCATGCTCGATCCGTGGATTTTCGGTCGGATCGAAGCCGCGACGCGCGGACTGCCTCCTCCGTCGGAACCGACGATCGATGAGAAGCTCAGTTTCTTCGTGCGCCACTTCCGGCTCAAGCACGAACAGCACGGCGAGTATGCGTGCATCCTCATCCGCAAGTTCGCCGCCTGGTACGGCGCACGACTCGGCGTGCCGGAAGACCTGGAGAACCGCCTGCGGCGCATCGAATCCGAAGCGCAACTCCTGGCACTGGCCGACGAAATGCGCGCCCGCCACGGAGAACGACAGAGCGCGATCGCGACGGCGCTCATCAAGACGCCGAACGGACCGAATGAGTTATGGTGACTTCGATTTTGGATTTTGGATTTGCGATTTTGGATTGAAGTGAAGCAGCAGCGCGACGCGCCTGTCTAAATCCAAACTCCCTAAAGTTCCCACCCCTTCCGGTACGGCTGATGGATGATCGTTGCCGCATCGGGCGCGTTCGTGGCGGTCAGCTCAATGGCGTCCCATTCGATCGGCCGGCCCAGTCGATAGGCCACCGTGCCGAGCAGGACGGTTTCGCTGAGTGGCCCGGAATAGTCGAAGTCGCACGTGGTGGGACCGCCGGTTTTGCAAGCATCGATCCATTCCGCGTGATGGCCGATGGAATCGGGGATCGTCGGCTCCGGCGGCTTGAAGTCCGCAAACTGCTCCTCCGGGAACAGCTTGTACGACCCGTAGTCCGCGAACAGTGACCCACGATCGCCGACGAAGTACACGCCGGCCCCTTTGAACTCGTGTCCGTCGTGGATGTTCTGCGCGAGATCGCCATCGGTCCACGTGAGTGAGACCGGCGGAGTTGAGTCTCCCGGCGGGAACTCCCAGACGACTTTGACGCCGGATGGCGCCGTCTGCGGATGCGGCGGCGGGCCTTCCGCCCGGCAGGAAGTCGGATAGCGAAGATTGAGCGCCCAGAACACCAGATCCATGTAGTGGCAGCCCATGTCGCTGAGCGTGCCGCCGCCGAAGTCCCACCAGCGGCGCCACTCGCGCGGCAGGTAGGCCGGGTGATACGGCCGATAGGGAGCGGGTCCGAGCCACTGTTCCCAATCGAGTTCGGCCGGCGGCTCATGTCGGGCGATCGGCCAGCTGGTGCCGCCCCAGCCCTTGCCCACCCAGACGTGCGCTTCGCGGACCGCTCCGATCGCTCCGGACTGCACGATCTCGACGACGCGGCGGTAGTTGCTGCCGGCGTGAATCTGGGTACCGAGCTGCGTGACGACGTGGTACTCCCGTGCCGTCTGGGTGATGAGTCGTGCTTCGCCGACGGTTCTCGCCAGCGGCTTCTCACAGTAGCAGTGCAGCCCGCGGCGCATCGCCAACACGCTGCAGACCGCGTGCATGTGATCGGGCGTCGAGACGACCACCGCATCGAGCTGCTGTTCGTCGAGCATCTTGCGGAAGTCGGAATAGCGCGCGGCCTGCGGGAAGCGTTCCCATGCCGGCCCGGCCATCCGCTGATCAACGTCGCAGATGGCGACGATGTTCTCGCCCGCGACGCCGTTGAGGTTCTCGCCGCCGCGTCCGGCCGCGCCAATGATGCCGATGTTCAGCTTCTCATTCGGTGACGTTTCCGCCGTGGCGCTCCGCACGCCGGACACGTACAGGCCGACTCCCAGAGCGGTGGCCTGTTGAAGAAACTGTCGGCGGCTGGCACGGGACATGACGGCTCCTGAGTGTGTGACGTCGTGGGGACGCCGCCTGTTCGCAGCGCCAGCCGCCAGATTAACCGCACCGGGGAACGCCTGCACGCCCGGTTCACGCCGGCCAGTCAATCGCCTCGCACAAGCTGCGCACCGCGCCAGGCGTCGCACCGATGCGGTCGATGTGCACCGACCGGATGCCGGCACGCTGCGGCGCCGTGACGTCATTCTCCAGATCGTCGCCGACGAACAGCAGTTCGCCCGGCGCGCAGCGGCAGGCCGAGAGGAGCGCGTCATAGAATGCCGGCTCCGGCTTGCGGCTGCCGACTTCCGACGAGATGACGCGGCGATCGAACGACTGCAGGATGTCCAATCCGTCGCAGATCGCGTGGAGACGCGCATCGAAGTTGGAGGCGATCGCGAGGCGACACCCGCGCCGACGGGCCTCGGCAACTGTGTCTTCAACATCGGCGAAGCACTGCCAGGCCGTCGGCTGCGCAAAGTGCGCGAACAGCTCCTCGAAGCAGGCGTCCAGGTCGGCGAGATCGGGCAGCACGCTAGCGATGACAGCCCGCCAGAACCGGCGTTCGCGCTCTTCGCCTTCTGCTGCGGACGCCGATGCTTCGGTCAATTCCGTATCGAGATCGCGCCGCGTCCCGATCGTCGGATCGGCCAGCGCTTTGCGCAGGCGATGCAGCACTTCGTCTGGTTTGGCGTGCGAGCCGTGCCGGCGTCCGATGCGGTAGTACGCCAGGTGCACGGGCGGATCGGCGAAGATCAGCGTGCCGACGGCGTCGAATGCGATCCAGGACGGGGATTCCACGAGGTGCTCCATCAACCCAGGGACGAAACGCGAACTAGCCGCGACCGTGAGGGAGCGCACTCGAATGC
>JAEUIG010000311.1 GCA_016795125.1 Planctomycetaceae bacterium
CGAACGTGTCCTGTCCCTTGCGCAGGCAGATCTGGCCAATGGCAGCGACGACGAACGCCGATTCCGGAAGACTCAACTCCTGTCGGATCGAAGCGCCCGGCGAGTCCTGGAACGCGGAGACATCGATTCCATTGTGATTGACGGCCACGCGATCCGGATCGACCCCCTGCGCGACATGAAAATCGCGGACAGCATACGAGACGGCGATCAAGCGAGAGTTGCCGTTCAAGTCGGCGACGGCGGCCGGACTGAGCTTGATGATGTCCCGGAGATGCGCGGTCGCCCGGCAGGGGAGATGCGCGACCGCTGCTCCCGTCAGCCGGCCCATGGCGAGGCTATTCGCGTGCAGCACGTCGAAGTCGCGGCAGGCTTCGCCCAGCCGCCGCACGGAGTCGTCGCGGCTGGCCCGGCCGGAGGCCGCATGCAGATCGAAGGGAATGTGGCGCACGGACCGTCGCTGCAGTTCGTCCGCCAGCGGACCGTTCGGCGGCGCGAGAAACGTGACATCGATTTCGGCGGAATCAAACCGTTCGACGCACGCCAGCATCGAACGCTCGCCGCCGTTCAGCGTGGGGTACTCGCACAGAATGGCAACGCTCAGCCGCATGTTGAAGAATAGAACGCGGATGACGCGGATTTAAGAGGATTCTCGCAGATCGTTCAGCCACCAGACCGAAGCGCCAGCGAGGGCGTCTCTACAAACGACGCTCGTATATATGCCGGCTTCCAACCACCAACTGCACAGGGCCCAAACACCGCGCCTGCGCACCGTTCGCCCTCGCTGGCGCCTCGGGCTGGTGTAAGTTTGTCCCGGAATCGCGCCCGGTCTGACAACCACGTGTACTCTTCCCGCGCCGACTCCCGCTTTCTTGAACCTGCGTCAATCCGTTTGATCCGGGTCATCCGCGTTCTATTCGTCCGCTGTGCGGCGTTCTATTCCTTCGTCGCGATGCGGCCGTCGCGGATTTCGTAGACGAGGTCACCAGGCTGAATGTAGCTGCGGTCGTGGGTGACGGCGACGACGGTCGAATTGCGCTCCAACTGGAGCTTTCGCAGGTAGCGGTAAATCTCCGCGCCGTTCTCGCTGTCGAGTTCGCCCGTGGGTTCATCAGCCAGGACGAGCAGCGGCTGTTTCAGGAGCGCTCGGGCGATCGCGACGCGCTGCTGTTCGCCCCCCGAGAGCTGCGCGGGCCGGTGGTCCAGCCGATGCCCCAGTCCGACCTGTTTCAGCAGTTCGACCGCCTGCGGGCGCCGGTCGGCTGCTTCGTTGGTCGGCAGATACGGCACGAGGACGTTGTCGACGGCGTCCAGATTGCTGAGCAGGTTGAAACTCTGAAAGATGAAGCCGACATCGCGGCGGCGGAACTCATCCCGCTCGGCTGCGGCGAGGTCGGAAAGCTTGCGACCGCCGATCCGGACATCGCCGGTCGTCGGTTCGTCGAGCGCGCCGAGCAGATACAGCAGGGTGCTCTTGCCGCTGCCCGAAGGCCCGACAATGAATGCAAACGCCCCCGCCGGAATACGGCAGCTCAGCCCGCGCAAGACCGGAATCTCGGTCTCCCCGCGGTGGAACGATTTCGTGACGTCGTTGACTTCGATCATTGGTCAGGGCTGAGGGCCAAGAGCTAAGAGCCTATCCGAGAACTGCAAACCAGTCGGGTGGCCGGGGTTGGAGCAACGCGAAACCCCGGCGAACACACACCGGGGCTTCCCTTCGGTCCAGCCCCGGCCACCCCTTTCCGGTTTTCGGATAGGCTCGACGTGAGAGGCGACATTTCGCTTGCCCCTTAGCCCTCGACCTCTCGGCCATCTTCTCATCCTCTGCGAATCGCTTCCATCGGCGACAGCCGCGCTGCCTGCCATGCCGGATACAGTCCTCCCAGCACGCCGAGGATAATGCTGAACGCGACGCTGAAAGTCAGCAGGCCGATTCCGGCATGCAGGTTGACGCGATCCGGGAAGGACCAGTTGATGGCGTGTGTCGCCAGCCAGCCGAGCAGAGCCCCGAGCAGGCCGCCGACGACTCCCAGCAGTGCGCTCTCGTAGGTGACGAGACCCAGGATATGCCGCCGCGACCAGCCGTTGGCGCGCAGCACGCCGAACTCCGTCCGCCGCTCCGTGACGCTCATCAGCATGGTGTTGACGATCGACAGCACAGCAATGACCACCCCGATCGCCGTCATCAGCGTCAGGAACAGATTGAGGTCGGCGCTGAATTCGTCAAACTTCGCCGCCCAGTCATCGGCGGACCGCACCTCGATCGGCGACTCCACAACTGCGTCGCCAGCACTCGCCGTCGTCTCGGCCGCATCGGAACTCGCTTGCGGTTTCGCGGCCTCATCCGCCTCCGCAGTCTCTCCCGCCGTCCCTTTCAGCGACCGGTCGAATCCGCTGAAGAATTCCGTCACCGGATTCGAGTCCGAGCTGGCCTGTGTCGCGACGCCGAGCAGCGGGCCGAGCGCCAATCCGGGATCCCAGGCGGCCATGTCGCGATCGGCGAAGTGCTGCTCGATTTCCCGCGACAGTTCTTCGTCGTCGCGTGCGCCGGTCGTCTCCATGTAGTAGACGGAAACCGACTGCGGATCGAACCGGCTGATGTTCCGCACGCTGCCGATGTCCATCACGATGCTGACATCGAGGAGCATCGAGTTGCAGAAGTACGTGCCGACGATCGTGACGTCCTGGCCGTTGACCGTCAGCGTGTCCCCCAGCTGCTTGCCGAACTCTTCGGCGATCTGCCGGGCGACAACGCAGTTCATGGTGCCCGCGTCGTCGACCTGCAGAAAGCGGCCGGAATCAAGGTGCTCCACGTAGACGCCGTGCGCCAGTTGGAGCCGGCTGGGAATGTCGACCCCCAGCAGAAATCGCGGCGGGCTGATGATCGACTTCCCCTCGATCACGTTCGCCCGCACGAGAATCTGCGGATTCACCACGGAGACGCCGTCGATCTGTTCCAGTTCCTCCCGCCAGGCCGCGGGCAGGGTGGAAAACAGCGGGACCGGCGCTCCCTGCTGCTGCACGAGCAGGCCGGGGATCATGTCGAAGGTTGACGAGACGAGCTGGTCGATGCCCCCGGCGATCGAGAACAGGCCGACCATACCGGCGATCGCAACAGTCAGCCCGAGAATGGAGAGGGCCGACCGCACCGGCCGGCTGCCGAGATTGCCCAGCGCGAATTTGAACATGTGCTGTCAGCGGCGCTGGGGATGTCGGCGGCGGTCTCTTGTCAGAATCTAGGGAGTGAGGAGTGCAACGGCAAGACGTGAAAGATCACCGCAGTGAACGCGGAGTTCGCGGAGAGCGTCAC